>JAIXVH010000256.1 GCA_027483125.1 Acetobacteraceae bacterium
AAGATCAGGGTTCATGCGAATAGATTGGCGCAGCGCGGCGCGGTTCTACAACCGCGCCGCACGCGGGGCCGTCATGCGGCGCGGACCAGACCGCCATCATCGGACAGCGCGCGCAGGTGGTGGTCGGAATCACCGAAAATGCTGTCATTCATCGTCAGGCGCTTGAAGTAATGGCCGCAGGCATACTCCATCGTCATGGCGATGCCGCCATGCAACTGGATGCTCTGCTGCCCCACGAAGCGCTGCGAACGGCCGATCTGCACCTTCACCGCGGAGCCGCCGCGACGGCGTTCGTCGGGGTCGGATTCACCGGCCGCCTGCACCGCGTAGAAGGACATGCTGCGCGCCTGTTCCAGCGCCACCATCATATCCGCAGCACGGTGTTGCAGCGCCTGGAAGGAGCCGATCGAGCGGCCGAACTGCTCGCGCGTCTTCATGTAGTCGAGCGTCATGTTGTGGGCGATGTCCATGCAGCCCACGGCTTCGAAGGCCAGCGCCGCAATGGCCTCGGCGACCACGGTTTCGATCACCGCAAGCCCACCTTCCGGATCGCCCAACGCAACACCACGCGCGCCATCCAGAATCACTTCCGCGGCCCGCCCGGCATCGACTGTGCGGAAACCACGCACCGTCACATCCGCCGCATCCACCAGGAACAACCCGATGCCCTTGTGGTCACGCGTGCCGCCCGCGGTGCGGGCCGAGACGATTAATTTCCCCGCGCTGTCGCCATGCAACACCATGCCCTTGCTGCCGCTGAGCACATAGCCGCTGCCGTCCTTCTTCGCGGTGGTCGCGACATCGAACAGGTCATAGCGCGATTGCCGCTCGGTCTGCGCGAAGGCCAGGCGCAGATCACCGCCGGCGATCTGCGGCACCAATTCACCACGCTGCGCGGCACTGCCGGCATGGCGCAGGAAACCCGCGCCGAGCACCATGGTCGAGAACCACGGCTCCAGCGTCAGATGTCGGCCCATCTGCTCCGCCACCAGGCAGACTTCCGTCAGCCCGGCGCCGAAGCCGCCATCCTCCTCGGCGAAGGGCAGGCCCAGCAGGCCCATCTCCGCATAGGCGGCCCACATCTCCTCGCTCCAGCCACGCTCGGACTTTGCATAGGCCTTGCGGCTTTCGAACCCATACTTGTCGGACAGCAGCTTGCGCAGGCTGTCCACCAGCAGGGTCTGTTCCTCGGTCAGGTCGAAATCCATCGTTCAGAGTCCCAGAAAGGCTTTGGCCATGATGTTGCGCTGGATCTCGTTGGACCCACCGTAGATGCTCTGCTTGCGCCAGTTGAAATAGGTGCCCGCCAGGCCGAAGGCCCAGTCCGGCGCCAGATCCCACTCATTGCTGCCCTCCTCATCCGGGTCGCCATCCACCCAGGCATAGGGGCCGGCCGCCTTCATCAGCAGCTCCGACACGCCCTGCTGGATCTCCGTGCCCTTGATCTTGAGCACGCTGGTGGTGGGGTCGGGCTTGTTGTCCTTGCGCTTCATCTCGCGCGCGATGACGCGCATCACCGTCATTTCCAGCGCCTTCAACTCCACCTCGATCTCGGTCACGCGCTTGCGGAATTCGGGGTCCTGGTCCAGCGGCTTGCCGCCATCCAGCGTCTCGCGCGCCAGCACCTTCAGGCGGCGGATACGCTCGCGGCTGGCACCCACGCGCGCCTGGCCGAAACGCTCATTGCCCAGCAGGAACTTGCCGCAATCCCAGCCCTTGTTTTCCTCGCCCACCAGGTTCTCGACAGGGATGCGCACATTGTCGAGGAACACCTCATTCACCTCATGCCCGCCCTCGATCGTGATGATCGGGCGCACGGTGATGCCCGGCGTCTTCATGTCGCACAGCAGGAAGGAAATGCCCTCCTGCTTCTTGGCCGTGGGGTCGGTGCGGACCAGCAGGAAAATCCAGTCGGCATGCTGCGCCAAAGTGGTCCAGGTCTTCTGCCCGTTCACCACATAATGATCGCCATCACGCACCGCGCGCGTCTTCAACCCCGCAAGGTCGGAACCCGCGCCAGGCTCCGAGAACCCCTGACACCACCAGTCATCCAGATTGGCCATGCGCGGCAGAAAACGCTTCTTCTGCTCCTCCGTCCCGAAGGCGATCACCACCGGCCCGCACATGTTCACATTGAACCCCAAGGGCGACGGCGCCGGGGCCATCTGCAACTCCTCGCGGAAAATGTACTTCTGCGCCGCACTCCAGCCCGGACCGCCATACTCCTTCGGCCACTCAGGCGTGGCCCAGCCACGCGCATTCAACTTGCGCTGCCACTCCACCACCATCTCCTTGGTGGGGCCACGGCCGGCCAACATGTGCTCCCGCGTCGCACGCGGCAACTCGCGATCAATGAAGTCGCGAACCTCCTGCCGAAACGCGATCTCCTCAGGCGAAAACTGGAAATCCATGATGGCCTCCTGACCAAGGTGCTGATGGGGGCGGGGTGGCGCGGGTGGTCCTGGGGAAGGGCTCTGCCCTCCCCCAGACCCCCACCCGCCAAGGGCCGAAAGGCCCCTGGACCCCGGGTGCTGGGGAATTGGAGAGGGGGCATGTCGTGCCCTGGATCCAGGGCGCGCCCTTGATGCCCC
>JAIXVH010000015.1 GCA_027483125.1 Acetobacteraceae bacterium
CCTGGCCGAATACGCACAGCACGGCGCTGGCCGACACGCCGCCCGACCGCACTGCTCCAAACCAGGCCCTGCGCAGTTTCACCGATGGCGACAGCCGGATCATGCCCAGCGGCGGCGGCATCATCGCCGGCTACAACGGCCAGATCCCGGTCGATGCTGCGCAGCAGATCATCGTGGCCCAACGGCTGGCCACCAAGCCGCCCCACTACGTTGGCCTGGCACCGCTGGTGGACAAGGCCCGATCAAATCTCGGGCGCGAGCCGCTGATGCAGGCCATGGCCGATAACATCCGCCGCGCTGGGCGCAGAAGTCGATAGCGGCTGCGAAAACAGGTCGTTGAGCCGGTCTTCGGGCAGATCAAACAGGCCAGAGGTGAATGGGCCATGCTCTGCACCGCCCCCAACACGCTCAAGCTTCACAAGGCAGCTTGAACACCGCCATCGCACAGGCCTGCCACGTCCATAGCTGCCGCATTCGCCAAGTCGGCAAGCATCCTCAGATAGGTTCCTAGCCAGGCTGCAATTGCCGGCTGCCGATCAGCTCGCGCCAGCGGGAGATTTCGCTGGCGACCAGGCTGCGCAGCTCCTCTTGCGAGCTGGTGCGCACGCGCCCATCCACCAATGCGGCCAGTCGGTTGCGATGCTCCGGCTGTTCGGCCAGCGTCATCACCGTCTGATGCAGCCTCTGCTGCACCGCGCCGGGCAGGTTGGCCGGGCCCGCCAGGCCCGCCCAGGTGGTCACCGCATAGCCGGGCACCGTCTCGCCGGCCGGGGGCACGTTGGGGAAGGCCGCGACGGGCTCGGGCGCGGTCACGGCCAGGGCGCGCAGCCGGCCGGACTGCAATTGCGGCCCGGCGGTCACGGTGGTGATGATGGCGCAGGCAAGATCGCCGGTCATCAACCCGGTGATGGCGTCCGACTCACCACGATAGGGCACATGCACCAGCTGGGCGCCGGACATGGCACCCAGCAACTCGCCGGCCAGATGATGCGTGGAGCCGACCCCGGCGGAGCCGAAGGTCAGCCCGCCCGGCCGATTGGCCGTCTGCAGCAAGCCGCGCAGGTCGCGCGCCGGGTGATCGGCCCGCACCGCGATGACGAAGCCGAATTCCACCACGCGGGAGATCCAGTTGAACCCGTCCACCGGATCGAAGGTGAGGTTGCGGCCAAAGGCTGCGGCGACCGCATGACCGCCGGTGATCAGGCCGAGCACATGGCCATCGGGGGTCGCGCGGCTGAGTGCGGCCGAGGCCACCATGCCGCCCGCGCCCGGCCGTGGCTCCACCACGACGGTCTGGCCCAGCAGGCTGCCCATGGACACCGCCAGCACGCGCGCCAGCGCATCGGCCGAGCCGCCCGGGGCGAAGCCATGCAGCAGCGTGATCGGGCGCTCGGGATAGGCGGCGAGGGCGGGACTGGCGGCCAGCGCGGCCGTACCGCCCAGCAGCAGCCTGCGCGAGAAACGCGGCGCGCGCGCGCCGGGCGTGAAACCGCGTGTCATTCTTGTTGTTCCTCCCTGAGCCGAGGCCGGACACAGGGCCCGGCACACTGCCAGGGCCCGGGCTTCGGGCCTTGGTCAGCGCGGCGACAGGCTCTCACGAGATTTTCGAAACTTCAACCCTCTTCGAAGATCATGCGGCCCTGCATGAGCTTGCCGCAGCCGGTGCCGGGGCTGCCTGCACACGCCGGGCATGCGGCGCCTGCGCGCCGACAGCCTGATCAGCCGGTCAGGCCCGGCTGCCGCTGCCCCTCCTGGCCAGGGGTCAGGGACGCATCGCCACGCCAGGGCGGGTCGATGGTGATGCCCGCACCCGCCACGCGGGAGACACAGGCGCAGATGCGCCGGCCCTCGGCGTGTTGGCGGTCCGAGAAGAAGACGTCGCGATGGTCGATGCTGCCTTCCACCGCCAGCACCTCGAGCGCGCAAAGGCCGCATTCGCCGCGCCGGCAATCCGACAGCACGCCGATGCCCGCGGCCTCCAGCGCGTCCAGCATGCTGGAATCGGCCGGCACCAGCACCTCCCGCCCCAGGCGCGGGATGCGCACCGTGAAGTCGCGCGGCGTGGCATTGCCCGAGGAGCCGAAGGTCTCGAAGACCAGGCTGGCCGGTGGCCGCCCTGCCGCCGTCCAGGCGCGCCGCGCCGCGCCCAGCAGGCCGATCGGGCCGCAGACATAGGCCTCCCCGCCAGGCGTGAGTGCGGCGAAGATGGCGTCCAGGTCGGGCCGGCCGGCCTCATCCTCGGCGCAGACCACCAGCGCATCACCCAGCATGGCGGCCAGTTCGGGCAGATAGGCCATCGCCGCCCGGGTGCGGCCGGCATAGAGCAGCCGGAAGCGAGCGGCGCGGCGCGACAGCGCCTCGGCCATGCCCAGGATGGGCGTGATGCCGATGCCGCCGGCCAGCAGCAGCACCTCCGTCGCACCGGCTGCCAGTTCGAAATGGCTCGCCGGACGGGAGATGGTCAGGCGCGCGCCAGGCTGCAGCGCCCACATGGCGCGCGAACCGCCGCGCCCGGCATCCTCGCGCTGGACCGCGATGCGCCAGGCGCCATCGCGCGGGGCTGCGCCCACCAGCGAATAGTGCCGCACCGTCATCCGCCCCGCGACATCGAGGCGGATGCGCAGATGCGCCCCCGTGGGATAGGCCAGCGCGCCTTCATCAGGCACCAGGGTGAATTCGCGGATGCCCGGTGTCAGGTCCCGCGTGGCGCGCAAGGTGGCGCCGATCCAGCTGTCATCATGTTGCATGGTCTTCAGGCCCAGCTGCGGCGGCGGATCAGCGCCCCGCCGGGGACGAGGCGCAGCGTTTCCTGGTCGCGCAGCACGAATTCCAGGTTGCGCCGGGCCAGGCGCGCATGCTCGCGCATCAGCGCCTCGGCCCGCGCGCCCTCGCGCCGCTCGATCGCCTCGACGACGGCGCGGTGCTGCTCCTGCGCGATGGTCAGCACCCGCTGCGCCTCGGGCAATGCGGCCTGGGCCAGCACGAAGCCGGAGGGCGAGGCGAAGGGCAGCGCCACCACCCGGCCGATCTGCCGGGCGAGAACGGCACTGCCGGCCGCCTCCACCAGCAATTCGTGGAAATGCGCGTTCAGCGCGACATAGTCGGTGAAGGCTGCCTCGCTGATCGGCGGGGCGGTGGCGTCATCCAACCGCGCGATCAGGCGCTTCATTTCGGCCAGCGCGGCACCAGGCGCGCCACGCTCGGCGGCCAGCCGCGCGGCCAGCCCTTCCAGCGTGCCGCGCAGCTCGATGGCGTCCTGGATCTCCTCCTCGGCGAAGGATTTCACCGCGAAGCCGCCGGACGGGATGGCTTCCACCAGCCCCTCCTCGGCCAGGCGCACCAGCGCCGCGCGGGCGGGCGTGCGCGAAGCGCCGAGCCGGTCGGCGACGGAAGGCTCCGAGAGACGCTCACCCGGCGGCAGCTCGCCGCTGAGAATGAGCTCGCGCAGGCGGAGCTGGACGGAGAGGGTCTGCGACATGCTATTCGGCCGCTTGCGCCTGGGGCGACCGCTCGTTGGTGACCATGCGCTCGATGATCCGGCGCGCCCACATCGAGCCCGCATCGATGTTCAGATTGTAGAAGACGTGGTCCGGGTGGTCGTCCATCGCGCGCTGCTGCGCCTCCACGATGGCTTCGTCCTGCGCGAAGATGCGCGTCACGCCCTGCTTGATCTGCGTCGTCACCAGCTGTTCATGCCGGCGGTAATCCCGGGCATTGGCCCAGAAATAATGGCATGTCTTGTCGGTGGCGGGCGTGATGGTGTTGATCACCACCATGCTGACGCCCTGGCTGCGGTCGCCCTGCGGCGCGCCGGTGCCGGTGGCGGCGACGCCGACATCGATGGCAACCGTGCAGGGCGCCTCGAAGCGGATGATCTGCCAGCGATCCACCCGGCCGGGGCGGCCGAATTGCGCGCGCCAGAAGGGTGGCGGCTCGATGTCGATCATCCATCGCGTCACCGTCGCGGTGCGTTC
>JAIXVH010000321.1 GCA_027483125.1 Acetobacteraceae bacterium
CGTCCGACACCAGGATGCCGTGGTGCAGGTTCAGCGCCTTGCGATTCGGATCACCCCCGGTCGGGCGGCGAATCTCGATGAATTCCTCGATCTCCGGGTGATGCACCGGCAGATACACCGCGGCCGAACCGCGCCGCAGAGAGCCCTGGGAGATCGCCAGCGTCAGGCTGTCCATCACGCGGATGAAGGGCACGATGCCCGAGGTCTTGCCATTCTGCCCGACCTTCTCGCCGAGCGAGCGCAGATTGCCCCAATACGACCCGATGCCGCCGCCCTTGGAGGCCAGCCACACATTCTCGTTCCACAGCCCGACAATGCTCTCCAGGCTGTCCTGCGCTTCGTTCAGGAAGCAGGAGATCGGCAGCCCGCGCGTCGTACCCCCGTTCGACAGCACGGGCGTTGCCGGCATGAACCACAGCTTGGAGATATAGTCGTAGATGCGCTGGGCATGCGCCGCGTCATCGCCATAGGCGGACGCCACGCGCGCGAACAAATCCTGGTAGGATTCGCCCGGCAGCAGATAGCGATCGTCCAGCGTGGCCTTGCCGAATTCCGTCAGCAGCGCATCGCGTGAGCGATCCACCTGCACCGGATGGTGGCCCTGCAATTGAATGGCATCAAACACGGTACTTCCCCCTGATTCCCCGGTCGCGAACCATGCCCAAGCCGTCCCCGCGCCACAAGATGTAGTCTGCGCGATGGCAGGCCCCCACCATATGCAGCGTGAGGCGTCGAATCACGTCACAATGCCGAAACATCGCGAACAGCCGCCGATGTTCGTCACTTGTTCTAGTGTGGCGCTTCTGCCGCAGTCTTCAAGCCTTGTATCAAGGGGTCAGTGTCCCACCCCGCGCAGGGCTGCGGCAGGGGGATTCGCAGAGCCTCCCCGATGACCACGCAACACACGCTTTCCACAGGCCGCATGGCGCTGCAACATGGCCTGAGCCCAGGAGATTCCACCATGATCAGCCGCCGAATCCTACTCGCCACCCCGGCCTTGGCCGCGCCCGCCCTGGCGCAGAGCTGGCCCACGCGGCCGGTGCGAATCATCATTCCCTTCGGCACCGGCGGCGGCACCGACATCACCACGCGGCTGATTGCACCGCGCCTGGCCGATGCGCTGGGACAACCCGTCGTGATCGAGAACCGGCCCGGCGCCGGCGGCGTGGTCGGCACCGATTATGTGGCCAAGCTGCCACCCGATGGCGGGGCCTTCGTGCTCTCCACCCTCTCACCCATCGGCCTGGCGCCCGGCCTGCCGGCGCCCATGCCCTTCGACCCGTTGCGCGACCTGGTGCCCGTCGCGCCCACCGCCTTCGTGCCGATCGCGCTCGCGGTGACGCGCCGCGGGCTGAACGTGGCCAATGCGCAGGAATTCATCGCGGCCCTGCGCGCGCGCCCCGATGGCTACCAATATGGGTCTTCGGGCATCGGCACTTCCGGCCACATCGCGGCGGCGACCTTCCTGATCCAGTCGGGCACGCGCGCCATCCATGTGCCCTATCGCGGCGGCGGGCAGGTCTTCGCCGCACTCACCTCGGGCGAGATCCATTTCTGCTGCGACATCCCCTCCCTGCTGCGCCCCATGCAGGAGGCCGGCAATGCCCGCGTGCTCTTCGTCGCCACTGACACGCGCTCCTCCCTGGTGCCTGATGTGCCGACGGCGCGCGAGGCCGGCCTGCCCGACTATAAATCCTACTCCTGGTACGGCTTCTTTGCGCCGACCGGCACGCCCCGGCCCATCATCGACCGCATGGCGGCCGCCACCGAACAGGCGCTTTCCGACCCCACCGTGCTCGCGCGCTTCGAGGAACTCGGCACACCCGCCATGCGCGGCTACACCCCCGAACGCTTCGCCGCCTATGTGCGCGAGGAAGTGGCCTATTGGGTGCCGCGCGTGCGTGCGCTGGGCATCCGCGCCGAATGAGGCGCCGCGCGCTGGCAGCACTGCTGGCCACGCCCGCGCTCGCACAGGAAGCGCCGATCCGCATCCTGGTCGGCGTGGCACCCGGCGGCACGGCAGATCTCTCGGCGCGGCTGCTGGCGCAAGGCCTGGGCGCGCGGCTGAACCGCACGGTGCTGGTGGAAAACCGCCCCGGCGCCGCGACGCAAATCGCGACACGCGCCGTGGCCGAAGCACCGCCGGACGGCACCAATTTGCTGGTCGCTGGCGCGCCCTTCGCCATCAACCCCGCGCTGTTCCCGAACCTGCCCTATGACACAGCGCGCGACTTCGCGCCGCTGACGCGCCTGGTGCAGGGCGGGCTGCTGCTACTGGTGCCGGCCGCGTCGCCACTGCGCGACCTGGCCGGATTCCTGGTGGCGGCCCGCGCCCGGGATGTGAATATCGGCTCGGCCGGCAATGGCAGCATGTCGCACATGGCGCTGGAATTGCTGGCCCTGCGCGCGGGCGCGCGCATGAACCACGTGCCCTATCGCGGCAGCGCGCCGGCCATCGCCGACCTGGTCGGCGGGCAGATCGAGGCGCTGTTCGACAATGCCAACACCGCACTGCCGCTGGTGCGCGAAGGCCGTCTGCGTGCGTTGGCCTTCACGGGTGCCGCGCGCAACCCCGCCGTGCCCGACGTGCCCGCGATCGCGGAAGCGCTGCCCGGCTTCCTCGCGGTGAACTGGTTCGGCGTCTTCGCCCGCGCCGCCACGCCCGATCCGCTGCTGGACCGCCTGGCGACCGACGCCGCCGCTATCTTCGCCACGCCCGAGATGCGCGAACGCTTCGCCCGCGACGGCGACGAAGCCGCGCCATTGCCGCGCGCCGGTTTCGCCGATTTCGTGCGCAGCGAAATGCGCGTCTGGGCCGAGGTGGTGCGCGAGCGGCGGATCAGTCCAGGCTGATGCGGTAGTGATGTGCGCGCGTGTCGATCAATGACACGCGTTCTTCCACCGCGGCACCACCCGCATCGAAGGCGGTGCGATCCACGCGCAGCAGCGGCGTGCCGGGCGGCACATCCAGCGCGCGCGTAGCCGCGGGGTCGGCCGCTACGGCGCCGAGCGATTCCTCGGCGCGTGCGACTGTCACGCCATGGTGCCGCTGGTAGTGCACATAGAGTTCGTCGGGCAGTTCGCGCTTCAGCGGCAGTGTGAAGCC
>JAIXVH010000198.1 GCA_027483125.1 Acetobacteraceae bacterium
CTGGACCGTGATGGGCTTTGGCTATTGGGTCGCGGAGCGGCGCGCGGATGGCGCGTTCATCGGCGAATTCGGCCTGGCCGCCTTCCGCCGGCCGCTGGAACCAGACCACGGCGATGCCCCGGAAGCCGGCTGGGTGATGCCGCTCGCACACCAAGGCCAAGGCTTCGCGACGGAAGCCATGCAGGCGGTGTTGCGCTGGGCCGATGATGCGCTGGCCGTCCCCTTCACCTTCTGCGTGATCGCGCCGGATAACGCAGCCTCCATCCGCGTCGCCGAACGCCTCGGCTATGGCGCGAGGGTGCCGGGCACCGCGCGCGGCCTGCCCGCCCTGGTCTTCACCAGGCCACGGCCATGACGGTCGAAACCCTGGCACTGGGTTGCCGCCTGAACAGCGCCGAGGCCGATACCATGGCCGCGCTGGCCACCGCCGGCGGGCTGCGCCAGGCGCTGATCGTCAACACCTGCGCCGTCACCGCCGAGGCCGAGGCCCAGGCCCGCCAGGCCATCCGCCGCGCCGCGCGCGAGGCAGCGGCGCGCCCCATCATCGTGACCGGTTGCGCCGCCACGCTGGACCCCGCGCGCTGGGCCGCCCTGCCCGGCGTGGCGCGCGTGCTGACCAACGACGATAAACTGCGCGCCGAAAGCTGGAACGCGCCAGCCGCGCCGCCGCCCGCCGCCACCACAAGCCGTGCCCGCGCCTTCCTGGAGGTGCAGCAGGGCTGCGACCACGAATGCACCTTCTGCGTGATCCGCGTGGCGCGCGGTGCTTCGCGCATCTGGGCGCCCGATGACGTGCTGGGCGCCGCCCGCCAGGCGGTCGCGCGCGGCCAACGCGAGGTGGTGCTGACCGGCGTGGACCTGGCCAGCTGGCAGGATGGCGCGCGGGACATCGCCTGGCTGGCGCAAGCGGTTCTCGCGGTGCCGGGCCTGGCGCGGCTGCGGCTGTCATCGCTGGACCCGGCAGCGGTGCCTGATGCGCTGTTCGCGCTGTGGCGCGACGAGGAGCGGCTGGCGCCTTTCCTGCATCTCTCGGCGCAGCATGGCGACGGGCTGATGCTCAAGCGCATGAAGCGCCGCCATGCGCCGCAAGTGGTGCCAGAGCTGGCCGCGCGCCTGCGCGCGCTGCGCGATGATGCCGCGGTCAGTCTGGACCTGATCGCGGGCTTCCCCACAGAAACCGATGCTGCGCATGCCCGCTCTCTCGCACTGATCGATGCGCTGCGGCCGGTGGCGGCGCATGTCTTTCCCTATTCGGCGCGGCCCGGCACGGCGGCGGCGCGGATGCCCGCGCTGCCGGGCGATGTGGTGCGCAAGCGTGCCGCGGAATTGCGCGCCGCCGCCGCCCATCACGCGCAAGCCGCCGCCGCCGCGCGCCTGGGTGCCACCGAACAGGTCATCTTCGAAACCGCGCGCGAGGGCGTCACCGCCCAGGGCCTGCGCCTGCGGGCCAGCACCGACATGCCGCGCGGCGGCTTGCGCGCCATGCGCGTCACGGGCAGTCAGGGCGCAATGCTGCTGGGGGAGGCTGTGACCGATGGCGCTGCGTGACTGGTTCGGCAAGCGCGAGGCGCCGCCCGAAAAACCCAAGACCGAGACGCCGGCGCCTGCCGAAGCGCCGCAGGGTTTCCTCGCCAAGCTCAAGGCCGGGCTGTCGCGCAGCACCCGCGCGCTGACCGAGAACATCTCGGCCGTCTTCACCAAGCGCAAGCTGGATGATGCGGCGCTGGAGGAGCTGGAGGAGACGCTGATCGCGGCCGATCTCGGCGTGGCGGCGACGCAGCGCATCATCGCGCAGTTCCGCAAGACGCGCTTCGGGCGCGAAGTGACGGCCGAGGAGATCAAGGAAGCCCTGGCCGAAGAGATCGCCGCCATCCTGGAACCGGTGGCGCAGCCCATGGTGATCGACCCCGCGCGCGGCCCGCATGTGGTGCTGGTGGTGGGCGTGAACGGCGTGGGCAAGACCACCACCATCGCCAAGCTCGGCCAGCAATACGGCGCCGAAGGACGCAAGGTGATGTTCGCCGCTGGCGACACCTTCCGCGCCGCCGCCGTCGAACAGCTGCAGATCTGGGGCGAGCGGACGGGTGCGGTGGTGGTCGCCGCCGAGAAGCATGGTGGTGACGCCGCCGGTCTGGCGTTTGACGCGCTGACCCGCGCGCGGGCCGAGGGAATCGACGTGCTGCTGATCGATACCGCCGGCCGGCTGCACAACAAGGCCGCGCTGATGGACGAGTTGCGCAAGGTGGTGCGCGTCATCCGCCGCGTCGACGAGACCGCGCCGCATTCCGTGCTGCTGGTGCTGGATGCGACGACCGGCCAGAACGCCATCCAGCAGGCGCGGGTGTTCCGGGATATGGTGGATGTGACTGGCATCGCCGTGACCAAGCTGGATGGCTCGGCCAAGGGAGGCGTGGTGGTGGCGCTGGCGCAGGAATTCGCCATCCCGCTGCATATGGTGGGCGTGGGTGAGAAGGCCGATGATCTGCGCCCCTTCACGGCCAGTGATTTCGCCCGCGGCTTGGTCGGGCTGGAATAGCCGGCAAAGTTTCGTCACGGTCCAGGGTATCGCGGCGCAGGGCGGTTTCGGCTAAGCCGGCGCAGGTTTTGGGGAGTGCGCAGCATGGCCGTAATGTTGGTGGGCGATGGCCTGGGTCGGGGCTTCAATATCGCCAGCGATTTCCTGACGAGCGATTTCTTCTGGATGGAAGGGCTGCAATTCGTCGCGCCCAATTATTATGCGGCGGATCTGCTCTCGATCGGCTCGCCGATCATCCTGCAATTCGTCGGCACCGGCTTCAACATCAACAGCAACAATGACCTGACCACGGGCACCATCAACCGCATGCTGTCCTCGTTGGACGGCAAGCTGATCTGGGATTTCCAGGGCCTGTCGCTGACCGTGGCGCAGCTCGATATCTGGGCCAATGCCGATGACCGGGCCGGCGCTCTGAACGGGCTGCTCGGCGGATCGGATGATATCGGCGGTTCGAATTTCGGCGATACGCTGTCGGGGCTGGCTGGCAATGACCGCATCTGGGGCCATGCCGCCAATGACGTGCTGTTCGGCGATTCCGGCAATGACTTCCTGCGCGGCGGGCCTGGCAATGACACCATCCTCGGTGGCGCCGACCATGACATCATCGCAGGCGGCCCCAGCATCAACAGCGTCAATGGCGATAGCGGCATCGACCTGCTGCTGGTCGATGGCGCGCGGCGCGTCACGAGCCTGACCTTCACCGCCGAGGGCAGCTTCACCCTGGGTGGCGACAGTTTCACGAGCTATCGCGGCAATGCGGTCTCGACGCGTGAATCCACAAGCTTCGGCGGCATCGAGAATTTCGGCTTCACCGATGGCCGGCTGGTCTTCGCGGTGAACGATGTGGCGATGCAGGTGACGCGCATGTACCACACCGCGACCGGGGCGGCGCCCAACCCCTATGGGATGAACTGGTGGATCGACCAGCTGAGCGGCGGCACGTCGCTGGCCACCATGGCCAACAGCTTCGCCGCCAGCGAATTCGTCACCACCTTCGGCACGCTGACCAATGCGCAATACGTCACGCAGCTGTACCAGAACTCGGCCGGGCGGGCGCCGACCAGCGGTGAATTGAGCTTCTGGGAGGCACAGCTCAGCGGCGGCATGGGCCGCGGCGCGGTGATGCAGAACTTCTCCGAATATGTGGAGACCAAGGGGCGCATCAGCAGCCTCTACAGCGGCGGCGTCTGGGACCAGGACGGCGCTGCATCCTCGATCGCCAGGCTCTATCAGGCCACGCTGGATCGCCGCCCCGATGAGGCTGGTCTCGCCGGCTGGCGCGCGGAGATCGACAACGGCAAGTCCCTGCTGGACATCACGCCGGGCTTCCTGAACAGCGCCGAATTCACCACGATCTACGGCGCCACGAACAACACGCAATTCGTCACGCTGCTCTATAACAACGTGCTGGATCGCGCCCCGGACACGGCCGGGCTGAATGGCTGGGTGGCGCAGCTGAACAGTGGCGCGCTGACCCGCTCGCAGGTGGTGCTGGGCTTCTCGGAAAGCCTGGAATTCCAGCTCAACAGCATGACCTGGATCGAAGGCGGCATTACCTTCGCGTGACCTGCGCGAGCCAATCCGCCAGGTTGTAATGCATGGTAACGCGGGCGATGCGTCCGTCGCGCACCGCCAGGAAGGCGCCGGCCGGCAATAGATAGGTCTGGCCGGTTGCGGGCGGCAGGCCCTCGTCATCGGCCAGATAGGCGCCATGCACGGTGAACTCGGCGGCGGCACGCGTGCCCGTCGCGTCGACCATCACGGTGATGTCGCGCAATTCCTCGCGGTAGCAGCTGGCCATGCGCGCCAGGAAGGCGCGGAAGGCGGCCACGCCCGTCTCGCGGCCGCCCTGGTTGATGTCATGCGCCACATCCGGCGCCAGCAGTGTGCACATCGCATCCCAGTCGCCGCGGTTGAAGGCGGCGTAGTAGTCGCGGATGAGGGTTTCGGTGGGCTGCATGACGGCTTCCGGTTCGGGTGCGGCGCCGTTATGTTGCGCGCCCGTCTTTTACGCCAGAGGCCATGCCAAACTCGCTTTCCTTCCAGGACATGATCCTGGCGCTGCACAATTACTGGTCCGCGCAGGGCTGCCTGATCCTGCAGCCCTATGACATGGAAATGGGCGCAGGCACCTTCCACCCCGCGACCACCTTGCGCGCACTGGGTGCCGCGCCGTGGAAGGCCGCCTATGTGCAGCCCAGCCGTCGCCCCTCGGATGGCCGCTATGGCGAAAACCCCAATCGCTTACAGCATTACTACCAGTACCAGGTGATCCTGAAGCCCAGCCCGCGTGACCCGCAGGCGCTGCTGCTGGACAGCTACAAGGCGCTCGGCCTGGACCCCGCGGTGCATGACATCCGCTTCGTCGAGGATGACTGGGAAAGCCCCACCCTGGGCGCCTGGGGCCTGGGTTGGGAGGTGTGGTGCGACGGGATGGAGGTGACGCAGTTCACCTATTTCCAGCAGGTGGGTGGCATTGCGTGTGAAGTGCCGAGTTGCGAGCTGACCTATGGCCTCGAGCGCCTGGCCATGTACATCCAGGGCGTGGAGAACGTGTACGACCTGCGCTTCAACAATGATGGCGTCAGCTATGGCGATGTGTTCCTGCGCGCCGAACGCGAATACAGCGCGCACAACTTCGAACACGCGAATATCGGTCTGCTGCAAAAGCAGTTCGAGGAAGCCGAACAGGAATGCCGCGCGCTGGTGGCCCAGGGCCTGGCCATGCCGGCCTATGACCACTGCATCAAGGCCAGCCACCGCTTCAACCTGCTGGATGCGCGCGGCGCGATCAGCGTGGCCGAACGCGCGGCCTATATCGGCCGGGTGCGCGAATTGGCGAAGGC
>JAIXVH010000132.1 GCA_027483125.1 Acetobacteraceae bacterium
CCACCAGCAGCGCGCCGAGCGCTTCGCCCGCCTCGATCAGCACCGAGACATCGGGATTATAGTGCCCGGCCAGCGGGTTCTTCAGCACCGCGCAGGCCACCGCGCGACGGATGGGCGGCGTGATGTCCTGGCCCATCTCGGTCAGCGTGTCCTCGACGAAGGTGACCAGTTTGCGGATTTTCATGCCTGCCTCCGATGGTTTGAGCGCCGCAGGCGCGAGAAGCTGAATCGGCGGCGCATCAAGCAAGTTCCGGCACGCGAGCCGCGGGCGGCGTGTTGCGGCTGCGCGCGCCCACCCGCACCTCGCCATCGATCACCACCAGGCCGATGCCCGGCAGGTCACCCAGCGCCAGGCTCTCCGCCGCATCGCGCCCCGCGCCGCCGATCGGCGCGTCGATGAACACCATATCCGCCGGCCGCCCCGCGGCCAGCACGCCCTGTTCCAGGCCGCGCCATTTCGCGATGTTCCCGCTGCCCGCAGCGATGGCCAGGCCCGCATCCAGCCCGCCCACACTCGCCAGGAACGACACGGTGCGCAGCACGCCCAAGGGCTGCACGCCCGAGCCTGCCGGGCTGTCCGTGCCCAGCACCAGCCGGTCGAGCCGGCCCATCTCGCGCAGGGTGTTCAGCGCATGCAGCGCGGTGCGCGGATTGCCATTGTGCACGATCTCGATGGCGCGCGTGGTCGCCGCCATCACGCGTGTCAGCTCCTCCGCCGCAAGGCTGGTCGGCCCGCCATTGATATGCGCCACGATATCCGCATCGGCCGCCACCACCTGCTCGAACCCCATGCGATTCGACCCCGCGATGGAAGGCCCGCCGCAATGGATCATCATGTTCAGCCCGGCCGCGCGCGCCCAGGCGGCATGCTGCGCCACCTCCTCCGGCTCGCGAATGGAACCAAGCCCGATCTCGCCCAGCAACTGCACGCCCGCAGCCCCGCATTCGGCGTAGTCGGCGGCGGTCATGCCGCGCTCAGCCACCGGGGCGCCTGCGATCACCTTGGCACCCAGCGGCCGGAATGCGGAGAAACAGCGTTGCGCCGCGATCGCCAGCGCCTTCACGCCCACAGGGTCCTTCGGGCGGCCTGGGATATGGACCTCGCCCGCGCTCAGCATGGTGGTGACACCGCCCTGCACGAAGGCCTCGATCCAACCCAGCTGGTTCTGCCGCGGCGTCCAGTCGCCGAAGGCCGGGTGGACATGGTTGTCGATCAGCCCGGGCATGACCGCGCTGCCCTTGGCATCCCACACCGGCCCCGCACCTTGCAGCCCGCGCCCGATGGCCGCGATCCGTCCGCCCTCGATCAGGATGGAATCCGCATCCAGCACCGGCTGCGCGACATCGCCGCTGAACATCAGCCCGATATTCGTGATCAGCATCCGCATTCTCCTTGGTGGCGCAGTATTTGCCGGTTGAGTGCCGCGCGAACAGCCCCTATGCCCGCAAGATGGATGCCTATTTCCGACCGATGTCACTGCCCGAAGCGCTGGATTTGATGGCGCGGCACCGCCCGCAGCCCTTGGCCGGCGGCACCGACCTTTACCCCTGGATCACCGGCGCGGAGGTTTGGGGCCCGCGTCCCGCACTGAACTGGCTGGATATGTCGGGGATCGCCGCGCTGCGCGGCGTGTCGGCCACGCGCATCGGCGCGCTGGCGACCTGGACAGAGGTGGCCGAGGCCGCGTTGCCGCCCGCCTTCCGAGCCTTGCAGCAGGCCGCGCGCCAGGTGGGCGGGCGCCAGGTGCAGAATCGCGGCACGGTGCTGGGGAACCTTTGCAATGCCTCGCCCGCGGCCGATGGCGTGCCGCCCTTGCTGCTGTTGGATGCGGAGGTGGAACTGGCGAGTGCCGCCGGCACGCGGCGCATCGCCCTGTCGCAGTTCATCCTGCACAATCGCCGCACGGCGCGCACGCCCGAGGAAATTGCGGTCGCGCTGCATATTCCCGCGCAGCCTGATGTGGAGAGCCGCTTCGAAAAGCTCGGTGCGCGCAAGCAGCTGGTGATCTCGATTGCCATGGCCGCGGGCCTGGCGCGCTGGGATGGCAAGCGAATCGCGCAGGCGCGCGTGGCGATCGGCGCCTGCTCGCCGGTCGCGCGGCGGCTGCATGGGCTGGAGGCGGCCCTGCTGGGCGCGACGCGAGACGAGGCCGCGCAGATCATCGCGCGCCTGCCCTTGCCGGAGCTCTCGCCCATCGCCGATGTGCGCGGCAGCGCCGCATACCGCGCGGCCGCCGCACGCGACGTGGTCGCCCGGGCGGTGCTGGCATGAACGCGATGCCGCCGCCCCCCATCGCCTTGACCGTCAATGGCCAAACGCATGCGCTGCCCCTGCCGCCGGCCACGCGCCTTTCGGCCGCTTTGCGCGACACGCTGGGCCTGACCGGCACCAAGATCGGCTGCGATGCCGGCGATTGCGGCGCCTGCACCGTGCTGCTGGATGGCGCGCAGGTTTGCGCCTGCATGGTGCCGGTGGCGCAGGCCGCGGGCGCGCAGGTCACAACGGTTGAGGGCCTGGCCGGCACGCGTTGGGGTCAGGCGCTCGCCGCGTCTTTCCTGCACCACGGCGCGGCGCAATGCGGCATCTGCACGCCGGGCATGGTGATGGCCGCGGCCGAGCTTCTGGCGCGCGACGCGACACCCGATGAAGCAGCCGTGGAAGCGGCCCTGGGGGGCGTGCTGTGCCGCTGCACCGGCTACCGCAAGATCACCGATGCGGTGCTGGACGCGCATCGTTTCCTGGACACGCCGCCGGCGCCGGAATCCGGTGCGGTCGGCGCGCGCATCCCGCGCCTGGATGGCCCGGCCAAGCTCGACGGCAGCGAGCGCTACGGCGCCGATGCCGCGCCCGCTGACGCGCTGTGGCTCCGCCCGATCCGCAGCCCGCACGCGCATGCGCGCTTCACCCTGCCGGACATCCCGCAGTTTCTGGCGGCCAATCCCGGCGTGGAGGCGGTGCTGACCGCGCGCGACGTGCCCGGCCGCAACGGCTTCGGCATCTACCCGCACATCAAGGACCAGCCGGTCTTCGCCGAGCACACCGTTCTGTATCGCGGCGATTGCGTGGCCGCCCTGGTCGGCACGCGCGATGCCGTGCTGCGCGCGGAATTCCCGGTGGCCTGGGTGCCGCTGCCGGCGCTGGACGTGACCGCCGCGCGGGCCGATGGCGCGCCGCTGCTGCATGCGCATCTGCCGGGCAATATCCTGACCACAGGGCGCGTCGTCTCGGGCACCGCCGCACCTGCCGCGCACACAGCGCGCATCGCCGTGCAGACCAGCTTCGTCGAGCACGCCTATATCGAGCCCGAGGCCGGCTACGCGCAGCGCATCGGCGATGTGGTCGAAGTCTTCGCCTCCACCCAGGCCCCCTATATGGACCGCGAGGAAGTGGCCGGCGTCCTGGGCATCCCTGAGGACCGCGTGCGCATCATTCCATCCGCCTGCGGTGGTGGTTTTGGCGGCAAGCTGGATGTCGCGGTGCAGCCCATGCTGGCGGTCGCCGCCTGGCTGCTTAACAAGCCGGTGCGCACGATTTACGCACGCCCCGAATCCATGCTGAGCTCCACCAAGCGCCATCCCGCATCGATCACCGCCGAAGCGGGTTGCGATGCGCAAGGCCGGCTCACGCATATCCATTTCGATGGCGACTACGACACCGGCGCCTATGCCAGCTGGGGGCCGACCGTGGCGGGCCGCGTGCCCGTGCATGCCAGTGGCCCGTATCGCGTGCCGCAGGTCGCAGCGGTGGCGCGCGCGGTCCACACGCACAACCCGCCCTCCGGCGCATTCCGCGGCTTCGGCGTGCCGCAGGCGGCCATCGCGCAGGAGGCGCTGTGGGACCAGTTGGCGGACGCTGCCGGTCTGGATCGTCTGGAATTTCGTGTGCTGAACGCGCTGCGTGCCGGCGACACGACAGCCACCGGGCAACGCGTGGAGCATTCGGTCGGCCTGCTCGCCTGCCTCGAAGCGCTGCGTCCGCATTGGCAGGCGCTGCGTGCGCGCGCGGCTGCGGAAAACGCCCGCGGCGGCGCGCTGCGCCATGGCGTGGGCGTGGCCTGCATGTGGTACGGCATCGGCAATACCGGCATGTCCAACCCATCGACCATGCGGCTGGAATTGACGCCCGATGGTGCGCTGACCTTCTTCAACGGCGCGGTGGATATCGGCCAGGGCAGCACCACCGTGCTGCACCAGATCGCGGCCGAGGCCCTGGGCCTGCCGGTCGTGGTCTTTGCGCATGTGAATGGCGATACCTTCCTGACGCCCGATGCCGGCAAGACCAGTGCCTCGCGCCAGACATTCGTCAGTGGCCGCGCGGCCTTCGAGGCGGGGCGCGCGCTGCGCGCCGATATCCTCCGCCGCGCCAATGCCGGTGATGATGCGGCGCTGTCGCTGGAAGCTGGCGTTCTGCGCGTGAACGGCGCAAGCCTGCATTTGCACGAAACCCTGCGCGCCGAAGGCCGTTTCGACCCGCCGACCGTGCCGCTGGACGAGAATGGCCAGGGTATTCCCTATGCCACCTATGGCTTCGCAGCCCAGATCGCGGCACTGGCGGTCGATACGCGGCTCGGCACCATCAAGCTGTACCGCATTGTCGCCGCCCATGATGTTGGCCGCGCCATCAACCCGACGCTGCTGGAAGGCCAGATTCATGGCGGTATCGCGCAGGGCATCGGGCTGGCATTGATGGAGGAGTACATCCCCGGCCGCACCGAGAATCTGCACGACTACCTGATCCCCTCCATGGGCGATGTGCCGCCGATCGACACCATCCTGATCGAGGATCCCGAACCGCTCGGCCCCTGCGGCGCCAAGGGCGTGGGCGAGCCCGCGCTGGTCGCGACCGCGCCTGCGATCTATTCGGCGATCCGCGACGCGACCGGGGCCGTGATCACCCGCGTGCCGGCCTTGCCGCATCGCGTTCTGGAGGCGCTGCGCCGTGGATAGGACCGCCCAATTCGGCGCGAGGGAAGGCAATGACGGCATCGTCCGCTGCGATGCCTGCCCGGTTTTGTGCCGCATCCGCCCCGGCCGCGCCGGCGCCTGCGACCGCTACGCGAATCGCGATGGCGAGTTGGTGCGGGTTGACCCGCTGGTGCTGCTCTCGCGTGCCGAAACCGCCGTGCCCTTCCTTGAAGCCGACAGCACCTTCGTCACCGCGATCGGCGCCGGCACCACCTATCCCGACTACAAGCCCGCGCCCTTCATCGTGGAATCGCAACACCAGGGCATCGACACCATCACCGTCGTGACCGAGGGAATCTTCAGCTATTGCGGCCTGAAGGTGAAGATCGACACGGACCGGCATCTCGGCCCCGAAACCGCGCCTGTCCGCCACAAGGGCGAGCAGATCGGCCATGTCACCACCGCCGAATATGGCAGCCAGATGCTCTCGATCGGCGGTGTGCACCACCTGACCGGCGGCTCCAAGAAGGAAGGTAGCACCACCTGTGCGGCGATGCTCGCACTCGCGTCCAAGGAAGCGCTGGAAGTCACCATCGATGGCGGCGCCACGCTGGTCATCCAGGCGGGCAAGCCGCCCATCGTGAATGGCGCGCCGGAGCGGCGCATGCGCGTGGGCTGCGGCAGTGCCACCATCGGGATCTTCGCGCAGCAATGGCAGGGCCATGTCGACGAAGTGATCGTGGTGGATGACCACATCACCGGCGTGCTGACCGAACACCAGGCCGGGAAATGCCTGGACATGCGCGCCGCCGGCATCCGCGTGCGTGGCCGGCGCTCCACGCCCGGCCGGTATTTTCAGGTGGCGCATCCGGGCACCGGCTGGGGCGGCACCGACATCACCGACCCGCTCGCCATCATCGAATCCATCGACGCCAAGACCGCCTGGCCCGGCCTGCGCCTGCTGATGACCAGCACCACCGGCGAGGATGCCGCCTGGTTCGAACTGGACGAAAGCCTGCGCCCCACACCCGCGCGCATGCCCGACGCCATCGCCGCCACTGTCGCGCGCATCGGCGAGAATTGCGAACCAGCACTCACCTCCGTGCTGTTCATGGCTGGCGCCGGCGGCAGTTTGCGCGCCGGCGTGACCGACAACCCCATTCTGTTGACGCGCGCCGTGCAGGATGGCCGCGTGCGCATCACCATGGGCGGCGCCCCGTGCATCCTGTGGCCCGGCGGTGGCATCACCATCATGGCCGATGTGCTGGATCTGCCCGCCGGCGCCTTCGGCTATGTGCCCACCCCCGCGCTGGTCGCACCGCTCGAATTCACCATGCCATCCGCGCTCTATGCCGCGATCGGCGGGCATCTCGGCGCCGCCTTGCCGCTGGAGAGAGTGCTGGCGGAATATGCTGCCAATGCCCGCCTGGACCCCGCGCGCGGAGACCTGCCATGGCCTGGCAGCCCGGCCTGAACACCAGCACGCTGCCCGATGGCCGCCTTCTGATCGAGGAAGGCCCGATCCATCTGGTCATCGGCATCGAGGGCAGCCCCGGCGCGGTGCGCGCTGCCCAGCAGGCCGCCGTGCAGCGCATGAACGGCCTGCTCGCGGCACTGTGCGAGGAACTGCCCATCCTGCGCACGCCGCTGGCCGATGCCATGCCCGCTTTGCGCCATCCCGTCGCGCGCCGCATGGCCGAGGCCTGCTGGCCGCATCGCATCGGCTTCATAACCCCCATGGCCTGCGTCGCGGGCGCCATCGCCGAACACGCGCTGCAGGCCATCACCGACCTGCCCGGCATCACGCTCGCGCATGTCAACAATGGCGGCGACATCGCGCTGCATCTGGCGCCGCGCGCGCAACTGCGCGTGGGCCTCTGCGCCGACCTCGCCGATGGGCGGCCC
Source organism: Acetobacteraceae bacterium (assembly GCA_027483125.1). Classification (GTDB taxonomy): domain Bacteria; phylum Pseudomonadota; class Alphaproteobacteria; order Acetobacterales; family Acetobacteraceae; genus Rhodovarius. Next base: position 6,811 of record JAIXVH010000132.1, read on the forward strand.
GATGGCATGGCGCTGATCCGCGCCGAAGACGGCATCGGCGGCGTGGCCACTTCCGGCTGGCCGGGCCGCAGCTTCTCACGCGGGATCGCCGACGCGGTGACGGTGCTGGCCGCGCGCGCCGCCGATGCGGATGCTGCGGCGACCATCATCGCCAATGCCGTTGATGCCGATCACCCGGCCGTTCTGCGCCGCCCGGCGCGAACACTCGATGCGGACAGCGACCTGGGTGACATACCCGTGACCGTGGAGGTGCGTAACCTGCCGCCGCCGCTGGTGTTGCTGGCGTTGGAACGCGGCGCGCGGGTGGCCGAACGCCTGCTCTCCCGTGGAGTGATCCGGGCTGCGATGCTGCGGCTGAAGGGGCAGAGCCTGGTCGTGGGTGACATTCCTGTTACGCCGCTCTTGCTGGACAATGCGGCACCCGGGCTGCGATGATGCAGCAACGAAAACTGAGGATGTGTGATGCCTGACGACAATGCGTCGCAGCACTTGAAGCGCCGCCTTCTGGTGGTGAAGGGCGCGGCATTGGGCACCCTCGTGGGCACCGCGCAAGCGCAGGGTCCGAAATCCGGCTCACGCGCGCCCGCGCCCAGCGGCATCACTGACGCCGACCCGCAGGACCCGCCGAACCAGGGCCGTGGCGGCGGCGCCCAGCAACGTCCCGGCGGTGTGACGGATGCCGACCCGCAGGACCCGCCGGGTCAGGGCCGTGGCGGCTCCGCGCAGCGCCCCGGCGGTGTGACTGATGCCGACCCGCAGGACCCGCCGGGCCAGGGCCGTGGTGGTTCCGCGCAGCGTCCTGGCGGTGTGACGGATGCCGACCCGCAGGACCCGCCGGGCCAGGGCCGTGGTGGTTCCGCGCAGCGCCCCGGCGGTGCGACGGATGCCGACCCGCAGGACCCGCCGGGCCAGGGCCGTGGTGGTTCCG
>JAIXVH010000257.1 GCA_027483125.1 Acetobacteraceae bacterium
CGCCCCATCGGCATTCTGCTGGGCCTCTCGGGCAGCCAGAACCCCTTCGCCGGTTGCGATGCCTACAAGGAGATCGCGCATCTGCCGCCCGCCGCCCGCGCCGCCGCCATGCGCGAGCCGGCCCGCCGCGACCGGCTGCTGACCGAGGACCGCATCAGCGGCTCATCCTTCCCGCTGATCACGCGCCTCTCCTGGGAGCGCATGTTCCCCTTCGGCGAGCCGCCCAACTACGCGCCCCCGCGTGAGGCCAGCATCGCAGCCCAGGCCATGCGCGAGGGCCGCGCGCCGGAGGAGGTCGCGCTGGACCTGCTGACCGCCGATGACGGCGCGCATTTCCTGTTCGCGCCGCTGACCAATTACGCCGATTATACCCTCGCAGCCTCCGCCGAATGTCTGCGCCACCCCAATGCGCTGGTGGGCCTGTCGGATGGTGGCGCGCATGTCGCCTTCATCTCGGATGCCTCGTTCCAGACTTTCGTGCTGACCCATTGGGCCGAAAACGGCTTCGCCCTGCCCGAGTTGGTGCGCCGGCTGACGGCCGATCCCGCCCACGCCATGGGCCTGTCGGACCGCGGGCGCCTGGCGCCGGGGCTGCTCGCCGACATCAATGTGATCGACCAATCCGCACTGGCCATCGCCGCCCCGCGCATGGCCCATGACCTGCCCGCCGGCGGCAAGCGGCTGCTGCAACCGGCGCGCGGCTATCGCGCCACCATCAAGCGCGGCCGCGTCACCTATCGTGACGGTGTGGCGACGGGCGCCTTGCCGGGGCGATTGCTGCGCCGATAGCGGCATTGCCCCCTTCCGGGGCGGGGGCGGGCCGGCCTATCCTATTTGCATGCCCCGCATCATACCTCTTCTGCTCGTCCTCCCGCTGCTGGCCGGCTGCTCGACCATGCGCAGCCTGAACCCCTTTGGCGGCAGCGGCGGCAGCGGCACCGCTTCGGGCTATGACCTGCAGGAACTGGTCACCAGCGCGCCAGTCTTCGGCGAATTGGTGCGCGCTGCGGGTGCCTGCCAGGTGCCGGTCTCGCTCTCCTCACAGGACCGTGCGGCGCGGATCGAACAGGCGGCGCTGGTCGCCATCCGCCGCCAGGGCGGCGAGGCCGCCTGGAACCAGTACCTGCAAAGCGTGCAGCCGCCGCCCGCGGACCCGCGCCGACGCGGCCAGGACCGTGCCGCCTGGTGCGGCGGCAAAAGGCTGGATATCGAGCGTGCCGACAGTTTCCTGGCGGGTGCGGAGGGCCAGCGCCTGGCCGAGCGCGCCGATAATGCGCGACGCGCGCTGGGGCAATAAACTCAGCCGCCGAGGGCCGCCTTCACCATCGGCCCGGCCTTGGCCATGTCCAGGCTCGCGGCATGCTTGCTCTTCAGCGCCGCCATCACCTTGCCCATATCCTTGATGCTGGTGGCACCCGCCTCCGCCACGGCGGCGGCGACGGCGGCGGCCATCGCCGCATCATCCATCTGCTGCGGCAGGAAGGCCTCGATCACCGCGATCTCCGCCTCTTCCTTGGCGGCCAGTTCCGGGCGGTTGCCCTGGGTGTAGAGCTCCACCGATTCACGCCGGCTCTTGGCCATGCCGCGCAGCATGCCCACCAGCGCCGCATCATCCGGCAGGGGGCCGGGGCGGGCGGCGATCTCGGCCTCCTTCATCTTCGAGATGATCATGCGCAGCGTCGATGTGCGCGCGGCATCGCCCGCCCGCATCGAGGCCTTGAGTTCTTCGGTGAAACGGGTGCGCAGGTCCATGGCTCTTCCTCCGGGCGGGGGGCGGGTTTGCACCGAAGCGCGACGCGCGCCAACCCCGCTAGCGGATCGGCGGCGCGTACATCAGCCCGCCCTGGTTCCATAAGCCGTTCAGCCCGCGCGCCAGGCCGATGGCACTGCCACGGCCGAGGTTGCGCTCGAAGATCTCGCTGTAGTTCCCGGCCGCGCGGATGGCGTTGTAGGCCCAGCGGCGGTCCAGCCCCATCATCGGGCCATGATCGCCGGAATTGCCCAGCAGGCGCCGGATTTCCGGGTTCTCGCTGCGCAGGAAGCCCTCGGCATTGGCCGCCGTGATGCCGTTCTCCTCGGCGATCAGCAGGGCGAAGAAGGTCCAGCGCACGATGTCGAACCATTGGTCATCGCCATGGCGCACCACCGGGCTGTGCGGTTCCTTGCTGATGATCTCGGGCAGGATCACGTGGTCATTCGGGTTGACGAAGGTGCTGCGCAGACCGGCCAATTGGCTGGCATCGGTGCTGTAGGCATCGCAGCGGCCGGCGATGTAGCTGCGCCGCGCCTCGTCATTCTGTTCGAACACCACGGGCGAGTACTGGATGCGGTTGGTGCGCGCCCAATCGGCCAGGTTCAGCTCATTGGTGCTGCCCGCCACGACGCAGATGGAGGCGCCGTTCAGATCGGTCGCGCGCGTCACGCCCAGCCTGCGATTCACCAGGAATCCCTGGCCGTCGTAGAAATTCACCGCGGTGAAGTTCAGGCCATTGGCGGTGTCGCGCACATGCGTCCATGTCGTGGTGCGGATCAGCACATCCACCTGGCCGGCCTGCAGCGCGGTCAGCCGCGCCTGGGTGGTCAGCGGCACCCAGCGGATCTTGGTGGGGTCGCCCAGCACGGCGGCGGCCAAGGCACGGCAGAGGTCATTGTCGATGCCGCGATATTCGCCGCGGCTGTCGGGCATGGAGAAGCCCGCCGCCCCGGTGCTGGTGCCGCAGACCAGAATGTCGCGCGCGCGCACGGCGGCCAGTGTCGGGCCGGCGCTGGCCATGGATTGCGCCATGGCGATGCCCGGCGCGATGGCCGCGACAACGGCCAGCAGCAGGTGCTTGAGCATGTCTTGTCCTTCCTCGTTGCAACGAGCATGGGCGCAGGCCGCAATGCCGCGCAAGGGTTGACGCGCGCCGGGGTCGGCATGACGCTGCGGCTGCAAAACGTCCCAGGACCCCATGGCCGCACCTGCCGCACCCGTCGCCGCCGGCGGCATTGCCGAGAAGTTCAAGTCACTCTCGCCCGGCCTTGCGGTCTGTTTCGGTATCGCGGCGATCGCCATCATCATCCGCAACCTGACCGGGCTTGCCGCGCTGAATCCGGTGGTGGTGGCACTCGTGCTGGGCATTGCCTGGCGGCTGGCCTTCGGGGTTTCGGCGGCCGTGAAGCCGGGCGTGTCCTATGCGGTGCGGCCGGTGCTGCGGGCTGCGATCGTGCTGCTGGGGCTGCAGGTGACGCTCGGTCAGTTGTGGGCGCTGGGGCCGGGGGCGCTGGTGCTGGCCGTGGTGGTGGTCGCGGCCACCCTGCCCTTCACGGTGTGGCTGGGCGCGGTGCTGGGCGTGGACAAGCCGCTGTCGCAGCTGATCGGCATGGGCACCGCGATCTGCGGCGCATCGGCGATCGTGGCCGCCAACCAGGTGGCGCGCGGCAAGGATGAGGACGTCACCTACGCGCTGGCCGTGATCACGCTGTGCGGCACGGCCTCGCTGCTGGTCTTTCCGGTGCTGGCGGAATTGATGGGCATGTCGGCCCGCGCCTATGGCCTCTGGGCCGGGGCTGCCATCCATGAGGTGGTGCAGGCCGTGGGCGCGGCGGCAGCCGGCGGGCCGGAAGCCTCGCAATCGGGCACCGTGATGAAGCTGGCGCGCGTCTTCCTGCTGGCGCCGGCGGTGCTGGCGCTGGGCTGGTGGGTCGCGCGGCAGCAAGGCGCGCAGGCCGGTTCGGTCAAGGCGCCGATGCCCTGGTTCGCCTTCGGCTTCCTGGGCCTGGTGGTGGTCGGCAGCACCGGCTTCGTGCCGGGCTTCGTGGTCGATGCCAGCCGCTTCCTGGTGCCGCTGATGCTGGCCGCCTCCGTCGCCGCCCTGGGCGCGCAGACCGATCTGAAGGCACTGCGCGCGCGCGGCTTGCGGCCTTTGGGCTTGGGTGTCGGCGCTACTCTGTTCATCACGCTTCTGGCATTGTTGGGCGTTACCCTGATCGGATAGGAGACATCATGTTCCGCAATCTGTTCCTCGCCGCCGTCATGGTGGTGGCCCTCGCGCTGCCGGCAGCCGCCCAGACAGCCGGCACCTATGACCTGCGCGGCACCAGCCCCGATGGCAGCACCTATCGCGGCACAGTGCAGCTGCAGCAGACCGCCAATCTGCGTGACGGCGCGCGCGCCTGGCGCGTGACCTGGCGCATCGATGGTGAGGTCACGATCGGCACCGCCATCTCCATCGAGGGTGCCTTCGTGGTCGGCTATGTCTCGGAACGCCAGCCCGGCGTTGCCATGATGGCCATCGACCGCAACGGCGATATCGAGGGCGTCTGGATCACCGGCCGCGAAAACCGCGCGGGGACAGAGCGCTGGATTCCGCGCTGACGCGCGATGGACGTCTACGCGCTGGTCAAAACGCTGCACATCATCAGCGCGGCAGTCGTCTTCGGAACCGGGCTTGGCATTGCGCATGCCATGTGGCGTGCGCATCGCACGGGTGAACTGGCGCTGCGCCGTTTTGGCGCGGCGCTGACCGTGCGCTCGGACTTCACCTTCACCCTGCCTGCCGTGATCATCCAGCCACTCTCGGGCGCCTGGCTGGTCTGGCAGGGTGGCTTCGCCTGGAATGATGCCTGGCTGGTCGCAACCTACGGGCTCTATCTGCTGGCGGGGCTGTGTTGGGTGCCGGTGGTCTTCATCCAGATCGCGATGCACCGCGAATTGGCGCGCGCCATGCCCGATGATGCGCGGCTGGAACGCCTCTATCGCTGGTGGTTCGCACTCGGCTGGCCGGCTTTTGGCGGGCTGCTCGTGGTGTTCTGGCTGATGGTGACCAAGCCCTCATGGTGATGCGCGCCCTGGTCATTGGCGGCACCGGCAATTTCGGCGGCACCATCCTGCGCGCCTTGGCCGGCGACACGGCCTTGCAATTGCTGATCGGCAGCCGGGACGCTGCGCGCGCGCAGGCGCTGGCGGCCACATTGCCCGGCGCCGAGGGCCATGCGATCGACATCACGCAAGACCTGCAAGCGGCCTTCGCGCGCATCCGGCCCGACCTGGTCATCCACACCTCCGGCCCCTTCCAGGACCAGGGCTACAGCGTGGCCGAGGCCTGCATCGCCGCCGGCGCGCATTACCTGGACCTGGCCGATGCGCGCGCCTTCGTGGCCGGCATCGGCGCGCTGGATGCGGCGGCGCGCAAGGCGGGCGTGCTGGTGGTGGCGGGCGCCAGCTCCGTGCCCTGCCTGACGGCTGCGGTGATCGACCATTACCGCCCTGGATTCGCCCGGCTGACCGGCATCGATTACGGCATCAGCGCCGCCCAGCAGACCAATCGGGGCCTGGCCACGACCTCGGCCATCCTGAGCTATATGGGCCGCCCCTTCACCACACTGCGTGATGGGCGGGAGCGTACGGTGCATGGCTGGCACGGGCTGCATGCGCGGCGCTATCCGGAGCTGGGGCTGCGCCTGTTCGGCCATTGCGACGTGCCGGACCTGGCGCTGTTCCCGCCGCGCTACCCGGAACTGCGCGACATCCGCTTCGGCGCGGGGCATGAGATCAAGCTGCTGCATATGGGCGGCTGGGCGATGTCCTGGCTGGTTCGGGTGGGGCTGCTGCGCTCGCTGCAACCATGGTCGCGGCTGATCCTGGGGGTGGCGCGCGGCTTCGACTGGATGGGCTCGAACCGGAGCGGCTTCCACATGATCCTGCGCGGCGAAGGGGCGGATGGCGCGCCGCGCGAGAGGCTGTTCCAGCTGATTGCGCGGCAGGGGCATGGGCCGGCGATTCCCTGCATGCCGGCGATCCTGCTGGCGCGGCGCCTGGCACGCGGGCTGGCCACGCGCGGCGCGATGCCATGCCTGGATTTGATCGACCTTCCGGATTATCTGGCAGGTCTGGAAGGGCTCGACATCACCGTGCTGGCCGAGGATGCCTGACGTTACCCAAAGCGCATACAGCTATCGCGATGACCCCACGGTGCCAGGGTTCGATGATACGCGGCCGCTCTTCGTGTTCGATGGCGTGTGCGTGCTGTGTTCGGCCGGCACGCGCTGGCTGCTGAAGCGGCATGAGCGGATGCTGATCACCACGGTGCAGCGGCCCTTGGGTGCCGCGCTCTGCGCGCATTACGGCGTGGACCCGGACAAGACCTATCTGCTGGTGGTCGGCGGGCGGGCCTATAGCGAGAGCAGCGGCTATTTGCGGCTATGCCGGGAACTGGGCGGCGTGTGGCACCTGCTGCGGGTGGGCGCGCTGGTGCCTGAAAGCTGGCGGGATGCGCTGTACCGCTGGGTGGCGCGCAACCGGTACAAGTGGTTCGGCACGGCACAGCACTGCGAAAGGCTGGAGCCTTCGCAGCGGGAGCGGATTTTGTGAACTTGGTACGGGTGGGAAGGTGGCGATTGGGGACCTGCGGTCCCCTATCCCCCCCGCGAAAAAGCCCGTGAGGGCTTTCAGCCCTGGCGGGCTTTGAACCGCGGATTCTTCTTGTTCAGCACATACAAACGCCCACGCCGGCGCACCACGACGCAGTTCTTGTCGCGCGTCTTGGCGGACTTCAGGCTGTTGCGGATCTTCATGACACTCGACCTGTTAAATACGAACAGCCGGCGAAGCGCCGGCCGGGAGAGGCGCTTCTACGCAGGCCGCTTCGCCGCGTCAACCGACCAGCAGCCGCTCCGGGATCGGCAGGCCGAGCGATGCCGGAACCGGCCAATCCTCGCTGATGGTGCGCAGCTTGCGGAACCCCGCCTTGACATAATTGGGCAGCGCGCGCGGGTGGTCCGCGGTGCAGGTGTTCACCGTCAGCGCCGAGCAGCCATTCTGCCAGGCTGCGAAGATCGCATGGTGCAGGAAGCCCATGCCCAGCCCATGCCCCACCGCCCAGGGCATCAGCCCGAAATAGGAAAGATTGGTGACCGGCGCGGGGGCGGCGTCCAGTTCGTAGAAGCCGGCCGGTTCGCCCTTGAGCATCAGCACATGCACCGACAGGCCCGGCGCGCGCAGCACCTCGGCGATCTGCCGGTCGGACAGGGTGCGCCGCAGCCACCAGACATATTGCTGCCCCACCGTATTATAGAGGTAGCGATAGAAGGCGACCGAGCAATTCGGCACGCTCACCACCCGGGCATGCGCCGGCAAGGCCGGCACAACGCCGCTGGGCGGGCGGTCCATCCGCAGGAAAGTCACATCCACGCGGATGTTGTGGACCGGGGCCGACACGTCAGTACTCCAGGAAGCTCCGCAGCTTCCGCGACCGGCTGGGGTGCTTCAGCTTGCGCAGGGCCTTGGCCTCGATCTGGCGGATGCGCTCGCGCGTCACGTTGAACTGCTGGCCGACCTCTTCCAGCGTGTGGTCGGTGTTCATGCCGATGCCGAAGCGCATGCGCAGCACGCGTTCCTCACGCGGCGTCAGGGACGACAGCACCTTGGTCGTCGCCTCGCGCAGGTTGGACTGGATCGCGGCATCGAGCGGGATGATCGCGTTCTTGTCCTCGATGAAGTCGCCCAGATGGCTGTCTTCCTCATCGCCGATCGGCGTCTCCAGGCTGATCGGCTCCTTGGCGATCTTCAGCACCTTGCGCACTTTTTCCAGAGGCATGCCGAGCTTCTCGGCCAGTTCCTCCGGCTGCGGCTCGCGGCCGATCTCGTGCAGCATCTGCCGGCTGGTGCGCACCAGCTTGTTGATCGTCTCGATCATATGGACCGGGATGCGGATGGTCCGCGCCTGGTCGGCGATGGAGCGCGTGATCGCCTGGCGGATCCACCAGGTGGCATAG
>JAIXVH010000400.1 GCA_027483125.1 Acetobacteraceae bacterium
CGATGCGGCGGAGAGCCTGGCACTGGGTGACCTGCCGGGCATCGGCCTGGTGGTGATCGATGGCGAGGTGCGGGTGGGCGCGCGCAGCCGCAACACGCCGCCCGCGGCGCGCGTGCCGGAACTTGCATGATGCGCCACCGATTCAGCTTTCCGCGCCTGCGGCGCTCCAACCATCGGAGGCAGGCATGAAGATCCGCAAACTCGTCACCTTCGTCGAGGACACATTGACCGAAATGGACCGCGACATCACGCCGCCGATCCGTCGCGCGGTGGCCTGTGCGGTGCTGAAGAACCCGCTGGCCGGGCACTATAATCCCGATGTCTCGGTGCTGATCGAGGCGGGCGAAGCGCTGGGCGCGCTGCTGGTGGAACGCGCGCTGGCCGCACTCGGCGCACCGGCACAGGGTTATGGCAAGGCGGCAATCGTCGGCGAGGCGGGCGAACTGGAGCACGCGGCCGCCCTGCTGCACCCCAAAATGGGCGCGCCGGTGCGCGCGGCGCTGGGTGGTGGTGCTGCGCTGATCCCTTCCGCGAAGAAGCGCGCGGGCATGGGTGCCGTGATCGACGTGCCGCTCGGCCACAAGGACGCGGCCTTCGTGCGCAGCCATTTCGACGCGATCGAGGCGCGCGTGACCGATGCGCCGATGGCCGATGAGATCCTGCTCTGCCTGGCTTTGGCGGCGGGCGGCCGGCCGCTGCCGCGCATCGGCGGGCTGACCATCGACCAGATTCAGGGCCAGGACGGCTTGCGCTGAGGGCTTGCTGCGCCGCACATTACGCGCATGCAAGATGACCGGATCCGCTTCACCCTAAACGGGCAGCCGATGGCGCTGCCCGCGGGCACCATCGCCACCCGCACACTGCTTGACTGGCTGCGCGAGGATGCGCGGCTGACCGGCACCAAGGAGGGCTGCGCGGAAGGCGATTGCGGCGCCTGCACCGTGGTGCTGGAGGATGGCGCGCGGCGCGAGCCGATCAATGCCTGCCTCGCCACGCTCGGCCAGATGCATGGCCGAGCCATCCGCACCGTGGAAGGCATCGGCCGCGCGGTGGCCGAGGCGCTGGCGGATGCGGATGGCACGCAATGCGGCTTCTGCACGCCGGGCATTGTCATGTCCGCCTGGGCCTGGACGCGCGAAGGTGGCGATGCGCACGAAGCGCTGGCCGGGAACCTGTGCCGCTGCACCGGCTATCGCCCGATCCTGGAGGCGATGGAGCGCATGCAGGATGACGGCGCGCGCGCGGATGCCGTGGCGCCGCCGCCGGCGTCCTTCGCCACGCCCACACAGGTGTTCCACCTGCCTGCGACGCTGGCTGAGGCGGTGGCGCTGAAGCGCGCGCTGCCCGATGCCTGGTTGCTGGCCGGCGGCACCGATCTGGGCCTGCGGTTTTCCGAGCATCGGGAGAATCCGCCAGCGGTGATCGCGCTGCTGAACATGGCCGAACTGCGCGGGCTGCGCGTGGATGCCGCGGGCATTCGCATCGGCGCGGCGGAGCCCTATTCCGCACTGCATGAAGCCTGCGCGGGCGATGCCGATTTCGCGCCGCTGGCACCCTATCTGGCGCGGCTCGGCTCGCGGCAAATTCGCGCGATGGGGACGGTCGGCGGCAATCTCGGCACCGCCTCGCCGATCGGTGATGCGCTGCCCATCCTGCTGGCGCTGGATGCCGTGGTGGAGACCAGCGCGCGGGAACTGCCGGTCGCGGATTTCCTGCTGGACTACCGGCGCAATGCGCTGGCGGCGGACGAGATCATCGCCGCCATCCGCCTGCCGCGCCCCGCACCTGGCGCGCTGCTGGTCGCGGAAAAGCTCTCGCGCCGGCATGACCAGGATATCTCGGCTGTGGCCATGGTCGCCTGCGTGGAATTCGCGGGCGGCGTGGTGTCGCGCGCGCGCATCGCCTTTGGCGGCATGGCCGCCACGACGCGCCGCGCGACAGGCGCGGAGGCCGCACTGATCGGCCGCGCGCTGACACGCGAAACCGCGCGGGAAGCGGCCGCCGCGCTGGATTTCACGCCGCTTTCCGATTGGCGCGGCAGCGCCGAATGGCGCATGGTGGCCGCGCGCGGCCTGGTCGAACGGCTATGGTTGCGCCACGCGCATCCCGAGATGCCGGCCGATGTCTTCGCGGTGCCGGCATGAACGCCGTGACGAAGATCGCCGGTGCGGCGCTGCGCCATGACAGCGCCGTCAAGCACGCCACCGGCGAGGCGCGCTTCATCGACGACATGCCCGAACCCGCGGGCACGCTGCACGCGGCACTGGTCACATCGCCGGTGGCGCATGGCCGGCTGCGCGCGCTGGACCTGGCGCCCGCACGCGCCATGCCAGGCGTGGTCGCGGTTCTTGGCCCGGCCGACATCCCCGGCGAGAACGATATCGCGCCCATTGCGCGCAACGAAGTCCTGTTCGTCGAGGACACCATCGAACATCACGGCCAGGCCTTGGCGCTGGTGGTGGCGCACACGCGCGACGAAGCGCTCCGCGCCGCTGCCGCCCTGCGCCCCGACATCGAAGCCCTGCCGCCCATCCTGCGCATCCAGGACGGCCGCGACTGGCTGGTCGGCCCCTTCACCATGAAGAATGGCGATGCCGATGCGGCGCTGGCCGCCGCCCCCTTCACCGCGCAGGGTGAATTCGAAATCGGCGGGCAGGAGCATTTTTATCTCGAAGGCCAGGTCGCACTCGCCATCCCAGGCGAGGGGGCGGAGATGCTGGTGCATTCCTCCACCCAGCACCCCAGCGAAGGCCAGCATATCGTGGCCCGCGTGCTGGGCGTGCCCTATGGCGCGGTGCAGGTGCAGTGCCGGCGCATGGGCGGCGCCTTTGGCGGCAAGGAGAGCAATGCCAGTTGGGTCGCGGCCGCCGCCGCGCTGGCCGCGCGCCACACGGGCCGCGCCGTCAAGCTGCGCCTGCCGCGCAAGGCGGACATGGCCGCCACCGGCAAGCGCCACCCCTTCCTCTATCGCTGGCGCGCGGGCTTCGATGCGCAGGGCCGCATCACCGCCTTGGTCGCGGAGATGACCGCCGATGGCGGGCATTCCGTGGACATGTCCGGCGGCGTGGTGATGCGCGCGCTGACCCACGCCATCAACGCCTACAGCGTCGCCGATCTGCGTGTGACCTGCGGCGCCATCAAGACCAACCATGTCAGCAACACCGCCTTCCGCGGCTTCGGCGGGCCGCAGGGCGCCATGCTGATGGATGATGTGCTCGCCCATGTCGCGCGCGCCACGGGCCAGGACATCGAAGCGGTGCGCGCGCGCAACTTCGCGGGCGGGCCAAACCCCACGCACACGCCCTATGGCCAGGCGCTGGAGGGCGATCTGATCCGCCGTGTGCATGCCGAAGCCATGGCCGATTCCGGCTGGGAACGCCGCCGGGCGGAGATCGCCGCCTTCAACGCCACGCACCCCACGTTGCGCCGGGGCCTGGGCTGCTTCGTCAGCGCCTTTGGGATCAGCTTCGGCATTCCGCATCTGAACCAGGCGGGCGCCTTGGTGCATGTCTATACCGATGGCTCCGTGCGCCTTGCCCATGGCGGCACCGAGATGGGCCAGGGACTGTTCATCAAGGTGGCGCAAGTGGTCGCCGAGGTGTTTTCCGTGCCCATTGAAACCGTGGGCCTGGCCGCCACGCACACCGCCGAAGTGCCCAACACCAGCCCGACCGCCGCCAGCACCGGCAGCGACCTGAATGGCTGGGCCGCCTTCAATGCCGCGGACGCCATCCGCACCCGCATGGCCACGGTCGCCGCGAAGCATTTTGGGTGTGCTGAAGACGAGGTGCGCTTCCAGGATGGCCAGGTGCTGGGCGCGACCGACAACCAGCGCCTGACCTTCGGCGAGCTGGCCAAGAAATGCTGGCTGGCACGCGTCTCGCTCTCCGCCACCGGCTACTACGCCACGCCCGATCTGGAATGGGACATGCAGGCGGTGCGCGGCAAGCCGTTCTTCTACTTCTCCTATGGCGCGGCGGTCTCGGAGGTGGTGATCGACACGCTCACCGGCGAGCATCGCGTTCTCTCGGCGCATCTGGTGCAGGATTGCGGCAAGTCGCTGAACCCGGCGATCGATCGCGGCCAGATCGAGGGCGCTTTCGTGCAAGGCATGGGTTGGCTGACGAGCGAGGAATTGTGGTGGGACCCGGCCGGGCGTCTGCGCACCGTCGGGCCTTCCACCTACAAGATCCCAGGCTCACGCGATGTGCCGCCGGTTTTCCAGGCGCGTATCCTTGAAGCCGGGCCGGCGCGGGTGAACACCATCTTCCGCAGCAAGGCGGTGGGCGAACCACCGCTGCTTCTGGCAGGCGCGGTTTGGAACGCGCTGAAGGATGCGGCGGGCGTTGCGCATCTGGACGCACCAGTCTCCCCGGAGCGGCTTTTGCGCGCTGGACAGCGGGCCTAGGCCCGTTCATACAGCCATGATGTCAGCGGGGAACAACCCCGCGCGCAAGGTATGGCAGGAGAGGCGTTCGGGTGAGTGACTTCATCCTCGAGACAAAGGCTCTGACCAAGGAATTCCGTGGCTTTGCCGCGGTGTCCGACGTCAACCTCCAGGTGCGCCGAGGCACCATCCATGGGCTGATCGGGCCGAATGGCGCGGGCAAGACCACATGCTTCAATTTGCTGACCAAGTTCCTGCCGGTGACGCGCGGTTCCATCACCTATGACGGGCGCGACATCACCGCGATGAAGCCCGCCGAGGTGGCCCGCCTGGGCCTGGTGCGGTCCTTCCAGATCTCGGCGGTCTTCCCGCATCTGAC
>JAIXVH010000173.1 GCA_027483125.1 Acetobacteraceae bacterium
GACCCACCCTATCGCGCCGGGCTGTTGCCGCGCGCGCTCAGCGCTCTCGCCGCCCAAGGGTGGTTCGCGCCCGGCGCCCTGCTGTGCCTCGAAATGGCGCGCGACGACGCGCCGCCAGAGGGCGAAGCCTTGGCCGATCGCACCCATGGCGCGGCTCGTCTGATCGTGCTGCGCGCGGCATGAGGATCGCCTGCATCATCCCAGCCTATGCGCAGCCAGCATTGCTGGCCGAGGCCGTGGAATCGGCCATGGCGCAGACGCTGCCCGATGTCGCCGCGATCATCGTCGATGACGGCTGCCCGATGCCCGAGACGCAGGTGATCGCGCGGGAATGCGCGGCCCGCCATCCGGGGCGCGTGCACATCCTGCGCCAGCGCAATGGCGGGCTGTCGGCCGCGCGCAATGCCGGCATCGAGCATGCGCTGCTCGCCTTTCCCACGTTGCGCGCGGTCTACATGCTGGACGCCGACAACCGCATCCACCCGCATTTCCTGGCGCGCGCGCTGGACACGCTGGAGGCATCGCCCGAGATCGGCTGGGCCTATCCAGACATCGATGATCTCGGCCCCGAGATCCGCTGGGACACCGGCGGCCCTTTCCTGCTGACAGCCCTGCTGCGCGACAATTTCTGCGAGGCCGGCAGCCTGATCTCGCGGCGCGTGCTCGACGCGGGGCTGCGCTTCGACACCAGCATGCGCCAGGGCTTCGAGGATGCCGAATTCTGGCTGCGCGCGACGCGCCATGGCTTTGTCGGGCGGCACGTGCCGCAGGCGGGCTTCCGCTATCGTCGCCGCGCCGAATCCATGCTGGCCGAGAGCGAACGCATCCGCCCGGCGCTGCTGGAGGAGATGCGGCGGCGCAACACGGCGCTTTGGCAACCGCATAATCTGCTGCGCCTGGAAGCGCGCGACCTGCCGCGGCATGCGATCATCACCGCCGGCCGGGACAGCGCACGGATCACGCTCGACCCGGCCGAGGGCAAGCCTGTGCCCCGCATGGCCCTGCGCGCCCTGCTGGCCGCTGCGCGTGGCGAAGCCTCGCATCATGCGGCGCCCGGCATCATCGCCATCCTGGCGCCCGGCACCGACGCTGTCCTGCGCGCCAATGGGCTGCTGCACGCCGCCTTCTGGCGAGCGGCGCTGCAGCTGCGCGAACAGCCCGCCGCGGCCCTGCTGCTGCACGGCGAGGCGCCGCAGCTCAGCCTCTGGGAGTCGAGCGGCGCGGCCGACATGGCGCATGCACTCTTCATCGACACCGGCACGCTGTTGAACGATCCGTCCGCGGTGGCCGCCTGCCTGCGGCGCGACGCGGCACCGCGGCTCGAGATGCAATGCGCCACACCCTGCCCGCGCCCCGATGGGGCTGCACTGGCCGATGCCATGGCCGAGATCGCATTGCTGCACGCGCCGCAACCGCGCAGCGGCTGGCGGCGGGACTGGCGCACGCCGCTGCATGCGGTGGCGCGCGAAGTGGCGTTGCGCTCGGGCATCGGCATCATGCGGCCAGCACGGCCCGGCGGTCGCCAGATCGCGATCGTGCAGCCGCTGCATGCGCATGGCGGCGTCGAGCGCGTGCTGCAGCAGCAGGCTCGCGTGCTCCGTGCGCAAGGCTGGACACCGCATCTGGTCATCGCCGAGCGCAACGAGATGCGGCCTTTGCCTGGCCTGCATGAGGCCTATGCTAGCGTCAACTTCTTCCCGGGTTCGGGCTATGAAACCTGGCTAGACCCGCAGCGCCGCTATTTCGGCGCCGAAGTCTCGGCCTTTTCGCATCACACGCCTTCACCCGATGCGGTCGGGCTGCTCGCCGGGATGGATGTGGTGCTGAACACGCACAGCCTGGCCTGCCATTCCATCACCGGCCGGCTGCGCCGGGGTGGCGTGCGCTGCCTGCTTGGGTTGCATGTGGTCGAGCGCGATGGCTGGGGCATGCCGGTCGGCCAGTCGCACAGCGCGCTGGCCTATGAGCATGCCTATGACGGCGCGGTGGTCATTTCCGATGCATTGTCGCGCTGGTGCCGCGCGCAGGGCTGGCCGCGCGAGAAGATCACCATCGTGCGCAACGCGCCCGGCTATGACACGACCATGCCGCCGCCCGGACGCGATACCGCGCATCGCCCGCTGCGCGCCCTGTTCCTGGGCCGGCTGGATGCGCAGAAGGGCCTGGAGCGTCTGGCAGCGATCATCCGCGCCACGCGCGGCGAGATCGACTGGCGCGTGGTCGGCGAGCCAGTGCTGGATGGCGCGCCGCCGGATCTCGGCCTGCAGGTGGAACCGGTCGTCACAGCACCCGCCGCGCTGGATGCGCTCTACGCCTGGGCCGATGTACTGATGCTGCCGAGCCATTTCGAGGGCGTACCGCTGACCATCCTGGAAGCCCAACGTCTGGGCTGCGTGCCCATCGCCACCGATGTTGGCGCGGTGGCCGAGGCGGTGACGGATGGCCAGGATGGCATCCTGCTGCCCAATGATGCGCATTGCGTGCCGCGGGCCATCGTCGCGCTACGCGCGCTGGACCAGGACCGCGCGCGCCTGGCCATGCTCTCACGCCAGGCCGCGGCACGCCTAGCCACCGCCCGTTGGGAGGACACGATGCAACCACTGCTCGCCACGCTCGATCGCCTGGTGTCGCGATGATCCGCGTGGTCGACCTGGCGGCGCTGATGGCCGCGCCCGCCCTGCTGATCCTGGACGGCGAAGCGCCGGCGCCAGCGCTGCCGCTGCCCATCTGGCGCATGCGACGCGCGACCGATGGCTGGGTATTGTCGCAGGCGGAGGGCGTAGCACAGCCGCTGCTGACCGCACCGGCCGGCGTGCTTGGCGTGCTGGCCGCGCAACCGCCCGAATGGCTCGCACATTGGCCAGCGCCCGAGGCCCCGCCGATCTTGCCCGATGCCGCGGCCTGCGCAGCGATGCTGGCCGGAGAATGGCTGGCAGCCACCCAGCGCAATGCCGCGCTGCGGGCGGAGCTGGTCGCACTGCGCGCCGAGCACGAGGATGCCCGGCAGGCCATGGCGCATTGGCAGCGTAGCATGGGCCAGGCACCGCCCGCAGCCGCACAATTGCTGCACGCCGATGATCCGCGCGGGTGCGCTGCACTGTCGCCTGGTCGCACCCAGTTCGACCGCATCCTGCCGGTGCCACTGGATGGCGCCTGCACGCTCGGGCTGCATCTGCGAGAGGCGCTGTGCGGCGCCGGCAGCAGCCTGCGGCTGCGCCTGCTGGGAGCCGAGAGCATGCGCATCGCCGCTGCCTGGCGCATCCCGGGCGCGGCTTTGCAGCCGGGCTGGCTGATGCTCGACCTGCCGATGCCAGCACCCATCTGGGGCGAGACGGCGATGGTCGAGATCACCGCAGAGCTGGCGCCGGGCGATACGCTCGCGCTGTCGGCCCCCAATGCGGCGCTGCGGCTGCTGCGCGCCAAGGGCGCTCCGCGCTTCGCGGTCTCGCCCTTCCATGATGCCACCGAGGCCGGGGGCGCCCTGCCGCCCGCCGGGCTGCGCTGCGCCCTGCCGGCAATGATCTGGCGCGGCCAGCAACGGCATGCACGCCTGGCACCGGGCGAGGCCGCGGAACTGGCGCTGCCGGCGGTGCCGCTCGCGGGCTTCGACACATTGCACGCGGTGCTCGCGGCGGTGGGCGGCGCGTTGCAGGCATCGCTGTGGTGCGCCGAAGCCGGCAGCGGCTGGCGCGATGCGCGGGATGGCGCACTGGACCTGCCGCTGGTGCTGCCGGTCGCGGCCAGCGGCTCGCCCGCTGTTCGACTGGCCTTGCGCGCCACAGGCACGCAACCGGTGGCGGTGGAATGGCGCGCGTTGACTGCCGCGCGCATGGCGGCGCTGGAGTTGCGCTGATCAGCCCCGGCGCATGGCGCGTGTCAGCACCCAGATCGGCAGCAGGCCCGCCAGCACGATCAGCAATGCTGAGGTGCTGGCCTCGGCCAGGCGCTCGTCGCTCGCCAGGGTGTAGACGCGCACCGCCAGCGTGTCGAAATCGAAGGGGCGGATGATCAGTGTCGCCGGCAATTCCTTCATCGTGTCGACAAAGACCAGGATCGCGGCGGAGAGGAGACTGCCGGTCATCAAGGGAAATTCCACGCGGCACACGGCGGCCCCCGGCCCCGCGCCCAGGCAGCGCGCGGCATCACGCATGGAAGGCTTCAGGCGGGACAGCCCGCTCTCCAATGCGCCCAATGCGACGCCCATGAACCGCACCAGATAGGCAAAGACCAGCGCCACCAGTGTGCCCGACAAGAGCAACCCCGAGGACACGCCGAACCAGGCGCGCAGCCAGGCATCCAACGCGTTGTCGAACAGGCCAAAGGGCACCAGCACCCCCACCGCGATGACGCTGCCCGGAAGCGCATAGCCCAGGCCCGCCGCGCGCGCGGCACTGCGAGTGGGCCAGCCGGCATGCAGCCGAACGGCCCAGGCCAGCATCGCCGCCAGCAACACCGCGAGGCCCGCCGTCAGCCCCGACAACAGCAGGGAATTGCCCGCGAAGGGCAGAAAGCGGTGGGGTGCCAGCCCGTCGCCGGCCTGCAGCATCAACCACAGCAGCGTGCCCGCAGGCAGCGCGAAGCCCGCGATGACCGGTGCGGCACACGCCGCCATCGCCGCCCAGGCGCGCGGCCCACGCAACTCCACCGGCCGGAAGGGCGGGTGGCGCGTCGTGGTGGGGTGGAAGCGCCGGCCGCCGCGCGCCGCGCGCTCCAGCACCAGCAGCATCGCGACGCAGCCCAGCAGCGCCACCGCCAATTGGCTGGCCGCCCCGCGATCAGCCATGCCGAACCAGGTCTCGTAGATGCCGGTGGTGAAGGTGCGAACGCCGAAATGCTGGACGGTGCCGAAATCAGCCAGCACTTCCATCAGCACCAGCGCGATCCCGGCCGCCAGGGCAGGCCGGGCCAACGGCAGAGCCACATGCAGGAAGGTGCGCGGCAGGCCGTGGCCCAAGGTGCGCGAGACCTCGATCAGGCAGGTGGATTGCTGCAGGAAGGCCGCACGACACAGCAGGTAGACGTAAGGGTAGAGCACCATGGCCAGCACCAGTGCCGCACCGGGCAGGGAGCGGATCTCGGGGAACCAGGCCATTTGCTGCCAGGTCAGGCCAGTGGCGTTGCGCAGCGCCGTCTGCACCGGGCCTGCTGCATCCAGCAGCCAGACATAGGCATAGCCCGAGACATAAGCCGGCATGGCCAGGGGCAGCAGCAGCGCCACTTCCAGCGCGCGATGGCCGGGGAAGCGGCAGGTGCTGACCAGCCAGGCCGCGACGGCGCCCGCGCTGCCGGCCATCAGGCCGACCAACAGCACCAGGGCGAATGAATTGCCCAGCATCTCCGGCAATGTCGTGGCCGCGATATGGCCCCAGACGGCACCGGCCGGCACGGCAGCGGCCAGGATCACGGCGATCAGTGGGACGGAGACCGCGAGCCCGATGGCCAGCCCCGCCCAACTCAGGGCTGGCAGGGCGCGCATCGGTTGCGAGGCATTCTCATTCGCAACCGAATACACGCATGCGCCGGGGGTGGCTACCCCTTGCGGGCCGCCCATTGCTCGGGGGTGATCCGCGGGACTTCCACACGGTCGGTGGTGCGGGTGTACCAGCCGCGGCCATGCATGCGGCCCACCAGGTCAAGCTTGGGGGTGTCAATATAGCGCTTGGCTTCGTTTTCCACCGCCTCGTCCACGACATGCATGGCCAGCACCTTGCCCAGCACGATGGTGTGGTGCCCGGCGGGGACCAGTTGGAAGATCTCGCATTCCAGGGCCACCGGGCTCTCGGCGATACGCGGCGGCTTCACCTTGCTGGACGGCGCGGTGGCCAGCCCGGCCTCGGCCAGTTCGTCCTGGCCAGGCGGGAAATCAGCGGCGGTCACGACCATCTGCTGCATCAGGCGCTGCGGCACCAGACAGACTGTGAACTGACCGGTTGCCTTGATATTGGCCAGCGTGTCCTTCAGCACGCCGGCCGGGCGCGGGCCGCAACCGATGCCGACCACCGCGGGGTCATCGCCGAAGGCGTTGAAGAAGGAATAGGGCGCGGCATTGATGACGCCGGCCGCATCCTGCGTGACCACCCAGGCAATGGGGCGCGGCACGATGGTGGAGACCAGCAGCTTGTAGCGGTCGGCGGCGGGAAGGGTCTCGAAATCGAACAGCATGGGGCGTTCCTGCAATGTCGCCCGCGGTTCTGAACCGGCGCTTGCGGGCTGTCGAGTGCCATTCACCGAAGCTTAGGAACAGTCTGGGAAAATGCGGACGGAACTGCTTGAGGGCTCTCGCGCCATGCGCTTTTTTCGTGACCTGTCTGTTGCCTTGAAACTGGCAGCCTCCTCTGCCCTGGCGATAGGGCTGTTGACGCTGCTGGTGGTGCTGGTGCGCTCCGGCGCGGAAGATGCCGAGCGTGCCCAGCAGACCCAGATGGCGGCCAACCAGGCGCGCATCGCCGCGACCGAGGCCGGGCTTGCCATGATGTCCGCGAACAATGCGCAGCGGGGCGTGCTGCTGGCGCAGACGCCGCAGGTGGTCCAGCAGGAAATGCAGGTGGTCCGCGAAGGGATGGCCGAGGCGCGGCGCGATGTCGCCAACGCGCTGCGCCTGGCCAATGCCCCCGCGGCAATGACCGCGCTGCAGGCCGTGGAGCGCGAGTTCACCACCCTGCTGGACGCCTTCGAGCAGGTCGCCACGCTGCGCATACAATTGCTGGAAGCGCGTGACCAACGCCTGCTGCCGCGCATGCCGGAATTCGACCAGGCGATGGAAGCGGTGGTGGCCAACCTGCCCTTCAACCTGTCGGGTGACGCGCTGGAAAGTGCGCGCGATGTGGTTGGCGTGTACTCGCAGGCGATGTCCGATGTCCGGCTGGGCATCATGCGCTATCTGGCCACGGTGGATCCCGCTGCCGTGCAGCGCGTGCGCCGTTCCGCCAGCCAGCAGCGCGTGCATGCGCGGCGGATCGAGAGCGCCGCGCCCGAAGCCCTGCGCCAGGATGCGCAGCGCCTGACTCGCCTGGGCCAGGAGATCGCCGAGCAGTCCGACCAGGTCATGACCA
>JAIXVH010000439.1 GCA_027483125.1 Acetobacteraceae bacterium
AACGGCTTCCGCCACCTGACCAATTCGCGCCGCGAAGTGACGACGCCGGCCGATGTGCGCGGCATGAAGGTGCGCACCATGGAGAACCAGGTGCATATGCGCGCCTTCTTGACGCTGGGCGCACAGCCCACGCCGATGGCGTTTTCCGAACTGGTGCCGGCGTTGCAGCAGGGCACCGTCGATGGCCAGGAAAACCCCATTCCGGTGATCGTGGCGAACAACCTGAACCAGGTGCAGCGGTATCTGACGCTGACGGCACACGTCTATTCGCCGGGCGTGCTGATCTGCAATCCGGGCTTCATGGGCCGGCTGAACGCCGCTGACCGCACCGCATTCATGCAGGCCGCACGCGCCGCACAGGCCGCCAACCGCGCGCGCGTCACCAGTGACGAGAACACCGGCGTGGAAGAACTCCGCCGCCGCGGCATGACGGTGACGACCACGGTCGACACCGCCGCCTTCCAGACCGCTCTGGCGCCGGCCTTCGCCGTGTATGAGCGCGAACTGGATGGCGCACTGCTGCGCCGCATCCGCGACTGGCGCGCCCAGTAAGCGCAGGAGAACGCCGCGCATGAACGCCATGAACGTGATGCCGTTGACGGTGGTGGCCATTGCCACCCCCGTCGCGGTGGCAGCCGCCCTCTGGCTCGCCGGTGGCGAATCCGGCGCGCGGGGGGCTGCCCGGCGTGGCGTTCTGGCCGTGGACCGTGTGGTGACCGGGGCGGCGATGATCGCCGCCTGCACCGCGCTCGCCATCGCGACCGCGGCCGGCTTCTGGCAGGTGGTCGCGCGCTTCGTGCTGGACAGCCCGGCCGCCTGGTCCGAGGCGCTGGTGCGCACCGCGCTGATCTGGATGTGCTTCCTGGGCCTGGCGGGCACCTTGCGCGTGGGTGCGCTGGTCTCGATCGATGTCGCGCATCGCTATTCGCGTGGCGCGGTGCAGCGCGGGGTGGAAGCCGCCGCCCTGGCCGCCAACCTGTCGCTGATGGGCGTGCTGTTCTGGTTCGGCTGGGCGATGGCCGAGCGGGTGCAGTTCCAGGAGATGGCCGGGCTCGAGGTCAGCATGTCCTGGGGCTATGCGGCCATACCGGTGGGCGCGGCCTTCGCCATGCTCGGCGCCTTCGCGCATATGCTGGACCGCCGCGCGGAAGAACTCGACAACGCCGTTTGAAGCGGGATGCGTTGCGGCGGAACCGCCGAAAACGTTGAATCCTGCGCCTGTATTTGCTGCCGGAGATTTGCCCATGAGCGGCATGATGCTGACAATGATGCTGGTGCTTTTCGCGGCCGCGGTGCCGGTCGCGGTGGCGATCGGCATTTCGGCTGTCATCGGCCTCGCGGGCTATACGAATTTTCCGCTGATCGTGGCGGCGCAGCAGCTATTCGTCTCGCTGGACAAGTTCCCGCTGGCGGCGATTCCCTTCTTCATCCTGGCGGGCAACCTGATGGATGTGGGCGGCATTTCGCGCCGCCTGGTGGAGTTCGCCAAATCCATCGTGGGCGGCGTGCAGGGCGGGCTGCCCTGCACCTGCATCGTCACCTGCATGATCTTCGCGGCCATCAGCGGCAGTTCGGTGGCGACCACCTTCGCCATCGGCGCGATCATGATCCCGGCGCTGATCAAGCATGGCTACCCGGTGCCCTTCGCCGCCGCGCTGCAAGCCACCGCGGCGGAGCTGGGCGTGATCATCCCGCCCTCCATCCCGATGATCCTCTATGGCGTGACGACGCAGACCAGCATCCCCGAACTCTTCATGGCGGGCTTCCTGCCGGGCTTCCTGATCGGTGCGGCGCTGATCGTGACGGTGCTGATCTGGTGCCGCATCAAGGGCTGGGGCAAGCATGACGGGGATGGCCGCCTGCCCTTCGGCGCGGCGCTGCGCCAGGCGGGCTGGGCGCTGCTGATGCCGATCGTCGTGCTGGGCGGTATCTATGGCGGCGTCACCACGCCGACCGAGGCCAGCGTGGTCGCCGTGGTCTATGCGCTGATCGTGGGCATGATGATCCACCGCGAATTGAAGCCGCGCGACCTGTGGCCGATCTTCAAGAAGAGCGTGATTTCCTCGGCCGTCATCATGTTCATCATCGCCTGCGCCGGGCTGTTCTCCTGGCTGCTGAACCGCCAGGGCGTGCCCGATGCCGCGGCCGCCTGGCTGGTCGCGACCTTTGACGGGCCGGGCTGGTACCTGCTGGGGGTGAACCTGTTCCTGTTCGTCGTCGGCATGTTCGTGGAGACCAGCGCTTCGATCATCGTGCTCGCCCCGATCCTGTCGGAAGCGGCGGAACGCTTCGGCATTGATAGCGTGCATTTCGGCACGATCATGGTGGTGAACCTGGCACTGGGCATGATCACGCCGCCCTTCGGCGTGAACCTCTTCGCGGCCGCGCAGGTGGCGAATACCAGCATCGACAAGATGATGCGCTATCTGCCCATCTTCATCGGCGTGATCTTCGCCTGCCTGATGCTGATCACCTATGTGCCGATGATCTCGCTCGCCTTGCCCACGCTGTTCCTGCGATAGCAGGCTGCTGGCGCGTCACTCCACGCGCATCCGCGCCTCGCGCGCGACCTCGGCCCAGCGCGGGCTTTGGGTGGCAATCCAGCCGGAGAGCGCGGCCGCATCGCCGGCTTCCGGCGCCACACCAAGGGCGGTGATGCGCGCGGCCTGGCTGGCGAAGACCTCTCGCGCCAGGGTCAGCCAAGGCGCCTTCGCCGCCTCCGGCGTGCCGCGCGGCGCCCAAAGGCCGAAGGCGAAGCGGATGTCGAAACCGGGCAGGCCTGACTCGGCCAGCGTCGGCACATCGGGCAATGCCGGGTCGCGCAGGGTGCCGGAGGTGGCGATGGCGCGCACCAACCCCTCGCGGATGAATTGCGGCCCGCCGCCGATCGCCAGAATGCCCACCGGCACGCGGCCGGCCACCAGTTCCGCCACGGCCTGTGCGTTGCCGCGCATCGGCACCTGTTCCAGCCGGTCCGGCGCCAGGCCCAGGCGCAGGCGCAGCGCCTCCATCGCCAAATGCCCCGGGCTGCCGGCACCGGCGGTGGCGTAGAGCAGGCTGCGCGCGCGCGCGGCCGCGACAAAGCCCGCCATATCCGTGATGCCCGCCGAAGGATGCGCCAGCAACGCCAAGGGGAAATGGCCCAGCTGCGCCACCGGCTCCAGCGCGGCCGGCTCAAACCCCAGCGATGGATAGACATGCGGGTTGACGGTGAAGGTCGCGTCCAGCGTGGTCAGCAGCGTGCGCCCATCGGGGCGTGCGCGCGCGACGAAGGCGGCGGCGATATTGCCCGCGGCGCCTGCGCGGTTCTCAACCACGGCGGCACCGATCCCGCTGCGCCCGGCGGCGTCCGCCAGCAGCCGCGCGATGGCGTCATTGGCCGCCCCCGGCGGGAAGGCCACCACCAGCCGCACCGGGTCGGATTGCGCCAAGGCGGGTGACGCCAGGGCGGGCGATGCCAGGCTTGCTGCCAGCAGCGTGCGACGATGCATGTTCAATTCCCCCCGTCTTGCTTATCGTCGCGTAGGATAAGCGTGATGCGTCGCGGCGGAAACGCCGAAGACGCTGAATCACGCGACAACAAGGGCTGGAGGATGCGCGTGAGCGCATGCTCCATGGGGAAACCGCATGGCGCGCAACGTGCTTTTCATCATGGCGGACCAGTTCCGCTTCGATCACATGGGCTGCGCCGGGCATCCCTTCCTGAAGACGCCCAATCTGGACCGGCTGGCGGCGCGCGGCGTGCGCTTCAGCAATGCCTATGTGCAGTCGGGCATCTGCGGGCCGTCACGCATGTCCTACTACACGGGGCGCTATGTCTCCTCGCATGGGGCGACGCATAACCGCGTGCCGTTGTCGCTGGGCGAGGTGACGCTGGGCTGGCATCTGCGCGAGAGCGGCCGCCGCCTGGTGCTGGCCGGCAAGACGCATGTGCTGCCCGATGCGCATGGCATGCGCCGCCTGGCGCTGGATGGTGCCTCGGAACTGGCGGTGCTGCTGCGCGAAGGCTGGTTCGAACTGGTGGACCGGCATGACGGCCACCATGGCGAACCGGACAGCAATTACGCGCATTGGCTGCGCGCCCAGGGCTATGACAGCCGCGACCCCTGGACCGACTACGTGATCTCTGTGACCGATGAGAATGGCGCGGTGCAATCCGGCTGGCACATGCGCAATGCGCGCTATGCGGCGCGCATCAAGGCCGAGCACAGCGAGACGGCGTACACCACGGACCGGGCGCTGGGGTTCATCGCCGAACAGGGCGCGGCACCCTGGGTGCTGCATTTGTCCTATGTGAAGCCGCACTGGCCCTATATCGCGCCCGCGCCCTATCACGCGATGTACTCGCCCAACCAATGCCTGCCGGTGAAGCGCCACCCGGATGAGTGGAACGCGCATCCCGTGCAGCGCGCCTTCATGGACGAAGAGGTGGCGCAAAGCTTCCAGATGCAGGACTGCATCGACACGGTGCGCCCGGCCTATCAGGGGTTGATCGCGGAGCTGGACCACCATCTCGGTCGCGTCTTCGATGCGCTGGACGCGGCCGATCTGTGGAAGGACACGCTGGTCATCTTCTGCGCCGACCATGGTGACTACCTGGGCGACCACTGGCTGGGCGAGAAGGAGCTGTTCCACGACTGCGTGCAAAAGGTGCCGTTCATCGTCGCCGACCCCGAGGGCGCGCGCGGCGTGGCCGACCCACGCCTGGTGGAGGCGGTGGACGTGGTGCCGACCATCCTGGATGCACTCGGCCTGCCGGCAGCACCCCATGTGGTGGAAGGCCGCTCCCTGCTGGGGCTGACACGCGGCACGGCGACTGCATGGCGCGACGCCGCATTTTCCGAACTCGACTGGACCTTCCGCGGCGCGCGGCGGCGGCTGGGCCTGCCGGTGGGCAACCATCACGCGTGGATGGTGCGCGATGGGCGCTACAAATACATCCATTGGTCCAGCGGGATGCGGCCGCAACTCTTCGACCTGGAAGCCGACCCGGATGAATTCCATGATCTCGGCGATGACCCGGCGCTGGCCGGGACGCGGGCTGCCATGAAGGAGAAGCTGCTGGCCTGGTTCACCGCGCTGAAGCGGCGGACGACAGTCACCTTCGAGGAGGCGGAGATGCGCACGGATTCGCACAAGAAGGCGGGGGTTTTCCTCGGCCAGTGGTGAAGCCTTGATGAAGATCATGGTTTCGCGGCAAAAGCCCCGGCATCCGGCCTTCGCCAACACACGGAAAGAACAACAACCATGACCATCACCCGCCGCGCGGCGCTGGCCGCGCCCGTTGTCGCCTTGGCCGCCCCGGCCTTCGCGCAATCCTTCCCCACGCGCCCGATCACCATGATCGTGCCCTTCGCCGCCGGCGGCCCGACCGACACGGTGGCGCGCCTGATCTCCGCCGAGATGGGCCGCGAGCTGGGCGGCACCGTGGTGGTGGAAAACGTCGCCGGCGCCGGCGGCACGCTGGGCGCGCAGCGCGTCGCCACCGCGCGGCCCGATGGCTACACCGTGCTGTGCCACCATATCGGCATGGGCGTGATCCCGTCGATGTATCGGCGCCTGGCCTATGACGCGGTGAACGGCTTCGAGACGGTGGGCCTGGTGACGGAAGTGCCGATGACCATCGTCGGCCGCCGCAACCTGGAAGCCAACACCCTGCAGGAGTTGATCGCCCTGATCCGCCAGCGGCGCGAGGGGCTGAACCTGGCCAATGCCGGCATCGGCGCTGCCAGCCACCTCTGCGGCATGATGTTCCAGGCGGCGCTGAACGTGCCCATGACCACCGTGCCCTATCGCGGCACCGGGCCTGCCATGAACGACCTGGTGGCCGGCACCGTGGACCTGATGTGCGACCAGACCACCAACACCACCGAACAGATCCGCGCCGGCACCATCCGCGCCTTCGCGGTCACGACCAATGAACGCGTGGCCTCCCTGCCCAACCTGCCGACGGCAGCGCAGGCCGGCATGCCCGGCTTCGAGGTCAGCGTGTGGCACGGCCTGTACACGCCGCGCGGCACGCCGGAGGCGATCGTGAACCGGCTGTCCTCCTCGCTGCAGGCGGCGCTGCGGGTGCCGGCGCTGGTGCAGCGCTTCGCGGATCTCGGTACCGCGCCGGTGCCGGCCGAGCGTGCGACGCCCGCCTATCACCGCCGTTTCTGGCAGGCCGACATCGCCCGCTGGCGGCCGGTGATCCAGGCGGCGCAGGCCTTCGCCGATTGATGCGATGACGCCCGCGCAGCACGACCAGCTGATGCGGGCCTTTCCCGGGCAGGAGGCGCGGTTCTTCCTGCCGATGGTCATCGGCAGCACCCCCGCCGATGCCGATCACGGTGCCGCGCTGATCATGGCCGGCACCAAGACCGCCACCTCCTCGGCGCATTGGCATTATGCGGATGGGCGCCTGCCCTTCGAAGGCGCGCTGAGCCTGGTGCTGGATGGCACCGGCCGCGCGCATGGCGTGGTGGAGACGACACGCATCGCCATCATGCCATTCTCGGCGATCGATGCCGATCTCGCCTGGGCCTATGGGGAGGGCGAGCGAAGCCTGGATTGGTGGCGCCGGGAGATCGGCGCCTGGTACCGGGCCGATGCCGCGCGGCATGGCCAGGTCTTCACTGATGACACGCCGCTGATCTGTGAGTGGTTCGCCGTGCGGCAGCGTTTCTGATCAACCAGCCAGCAGCGCGTCGATCTCCGCCTGGGCCATGTCGGCCTGGCTCATCGCGCCGGCGCTGACGGTCGCGGCCGCGGTGCGCACCTGCACCGCCGGACCTGCGACCGGCATGGGCGCGATGCGCTCCAGCATCGTCTCGACCTGTTGCAGATGCTGGATGGCGCGGCGGATGCGCTGGCCGGTCACGTCCTGGAAACTGCACGCCTCGAAGATGGAGTTCACCTTCTCGGCCAGGGCATCGATCGCGGCGGGGTCGCGTGCGCCGCTGCTGATCCAGTCCTGGATCGCCTCGGCGGCTTCCATGATGGTGTTGGCCGCGGCTTCCGTGGCCATGACGACGGCTTCCAGCTCCACGCCGCTGCTGCGGGTGCTGGCGGTGGGCATGGCGACCAGGCTGGCGATGCGCTCATGCACCATGGCCAATTCGCGGGAGAGTTTTTCCTCCGTCATGTCGGCCATCTGCACAGAGGCATGCAGTTCGGCCGACAGCTCGGCAATGCGGCGATCCACGAAGCGGCGCAGATCGGCAAGCGCCGGCAGCACGGCCGCACCCAGCGCAGTCTCAATCTCCATGGTCGAAGGGGCAGGCATGGGCGGGCTCCGTTCAAGCCTCCCCTTATGGCGCGACGATCATGAACAACCCCTAAACGGATGGACAGGCGGCGAAACCGCTCTACCGTTGCGCGCAACAAACCACGGGAGGAAGAATTGGCCCTGCCAGCATTGCGTGATCCTGCGTCCTTGCGCCGGCTGCTTGCGCCCGGATCGGTGGCGGTTGTCGGCGTTTCGGCAGAACCCACCAATTTCGGCGCGCGCACCATCACCAACATGAAGGGTTTTTCGGGGCCGGTCTTCGCGGTCAACCCGAAATACGCGGGCGGCGAGCTGCACGGCTTCCCCTGCTTCGGCAGCATCGAGGACCTGCCGATGGCGGTGGACAGCGTGGTGTTGTGCATGCCGCGCGCGGGCGTGATGCCCAGCCTGGAACAGGCCGCCAAGCGCGGCATCGGCGGGCTGACCATCTACGCCTCCGGCTATGGCGAGACCGACCTGCCCGAACGCGCGGTCGAGGAGGAAGAGCTTCGCAACCGCGCCCGCGCACTGGGCATTCCGTTGCTGGGCGCCAATTGCCTGGGCTTTGTCCACCACGCGCTGCGCGTGGGTGCGACCTTCATGCCCGACTACTACAAGATGACCGCCCCAGCCGGCGGCGTGGGCGTGGTGTCGCAATCCGGCGCGCTGGGCTACGCCATGATGCAGGCGGCCGAGCGCGGCTTCGCCATGTGCCACATGGCGACCGCCGGCAATTCCACCGACCTGGATGTGTGTGACCTGGCGGCCTTCCAGCTCTCCATGCCCGAATGCCGCGCCATCGCACTGGCCGTGGAGGGGCTGCGGGATGGCAGGCGTTTGCTGACGCTGGGCGAGATGGCGCGTGCGGCGGGCAAGCCCATCGTCGCGATGAAGCTGGGCCGGGGCGAGACCGGGGCCAAGGCCGCCATGTCCCATACCGGCTCCATGGCCGGCTCCACCGCGGCCTGGTCGGCGGCCTTCCGCCGCGCCGGCATGCTGGAGGTGGAGGATTTCGACGCGCTGCTGGAAACCGCGGGCTTCATGGCCAAGGCGCCCAAGCCGAAAGCGCGCGGCGTGGGCATCGCGACCCCATCGGGCGGTGCCGGCATCATGGCCGCCGACCATGCCGAATATGCAGGCCTCGAACTGCCGCAGCCGATGGAAGCGACGGCCGCCGTGCTGCGCAGCGCGATCCCGGATTTCGGCAGCCCGCGCAACCCCTGCGACCTGACCGCGCAGGTGGCGACCAACCCGCAGATGTTCGACGCCTGCATGCGCGCCATGCTGGCCGACCCGCAATACGCCGCGATCGTGATGCCGGTGGTCTATCACAACCCCGCCCCCACCGCGACGCCCAACCGCATGCGCACCATGGCGCCGCTGGCCGCCGAGGCGGGCAAGCCCATCTGCATCGCCTGGGTGCCGGAGAGCCTGGAAGGCCCGGGGCCGGAGGCGGTGGATGCATCCGAACATCTCTCGCTGTTCCGCTCCATGCGGCGCCTGATGAACGCGATTTCGCTGTGGCTGCGCTGGCATGATGAACGCGCAGCCGAAGGTGCCGTGGGTGATGCGGCGCGCGCCGCCGCCGCCGCGCTGCCGGCTGGCGCGCGCACGCTGATGGAAGCGGAAGCCAAGGCCGCCTTCGCCGCCGCCGGCCTGCCCGCCATGCCCGATGCGCGCGCGGCCAGCGCCGATGATGCCGCCGCCGCGGCAAGCCGCATCGGCTTCCCCGTGGTGCTGAAGATCGACAGCCCCGACATCGCGCACAAGACGGAAGTGGGCGGCGTGAAGCTGAACCTGGCCGATGCGGCGGCGGTGCGCGCGGGGTTCGACGCCATCATGGCCAGCGCGCGCACCCATGCGCCCGGCGCGCGGCTGGACGGTGTACTGGTGCAGAAGATGGCCGAGCGCGGGCCTGAACTGATCCTGGGTGCGCGGCGCGACCCGCAATTCGGCAACACGGTGCTGGTGGGCCTGGGCGGCGTGCAGGCGGAATTGTGGAAGGATGCGGTGCTGGACGTCGCGCCCGTCTCGGCCGCACGCGCGGAGCAGATGCTGCGCACGCTGAAATCCTTCCCGCTCCTGGACGGTTTCCGGGGTGCGGCGAAGGTGGATGTGGCAGCCGTGGCGCAGACCATCGCGCGCTTCTCGGAACTGGTGGCCGCCATGGATGAGCGGCTGGACGAGGCGGAGATCAACCCGCTGGTCTGCACGCCATCTGGTCCTTTGGCGCTGGATGGGCTGATGAAGCTGGCGGGGTGAGGCGCATTGCGGGCCGATTCACCGACCAGGCAAATGCCTGATCGGATCGGACCTTACGCCGCCCGATCCCCCCGCAGCCCATCCA
>JAIXVH010000096.1 GCA_027483125.1 Acetobacteraceae bacterium
CGGTCGCGGCCAGCAGATGCCGCAGCACGGCCGAACCGATGAAACCAAAGCCGCCGGTCAATAATGTTATCATAGGATGATCTATAAACGCTAACGCGACTTCGTAAAAGTCTGTTTCGAGCTGGGGAGCATACATTAAATTCGACGGCGGGCTGTTGCTGGCTTTGGGCCGCTTGTTTCGAATAGAGTATAGACTGTAACTGACATCCCGCCGAATTCCTTCGAACTGATATATCCGATGGTCGAGTGCGGTTGCCTCGGGGGGTAGTAGCGTTCGATGTCGTCGAACACGTCGGCGCGCGCCGGGTCGCGTCATACGAGATTGCGTCCCTGCTCCGCTTCGTGGCGCGGGCTGGATGCCGCCTGGAAGAGGCGGGCGGGCTGGAGGTGCAGCACGTCGATTTCCAGCGGCGCGAAGTGACCTTCGCAAAGACCGAGACCAACGCGCTGCGGGTCATCACCATGACACCATCCATGGAGCGGCTGCTGCGGCGCTGTATCGCGGCCAGCGCGGCGCCGGACCAGTCAGTCTTTGTGACCAGGCGGGCTGGCACGTTCCATGCCCGCCGTGGCACTGGCGTGATGTGATGGAGCGGTCCGGCGCGCCCTGGTTCCGGATGCACGACCTGCGCTACACTTATGCGGTTCGATGGCTCCAGCGGGGGCAAAGCATCTATCGGCTAGCGCGCCATTTGCGGCATACTGCAGCCCGCACTGCGGAGATGTATAGCGCGTGGCTGGTCGATAAGCCGGAATGAGACCCCGGTGATCTAAGCGGTGACCCAAGCGGTGTTTTTCTCAGGTAAGCGACTGATTTTAATAGATTGGACAGGTGGCCGAGCGGTCTATGGCAGCGGTCTTGAAAACCGCCAGGGTGCAAGCCCTCGTGGGTTCGAATCCCACCCTGTCCGCCATCCATCATCAGTAACTCCCTGATAAAGCGAGGATGCGGGTGGGAGCATGACTGCTCGTCCCAGCATTCGTCCCAGCGGACCGGGGTGTGGTGGGCGATTTGGCAGGCTTCCTCCCCTCCACCACCACGTCGGATGCGACGCACGGGATCGCAAACCGCTCGTGAATGAGTCAGAAGCGGCGCCGGTCCAGACGGTATCCGGAACGACACTGCTCCAGGCAGTTCGGGTGAGGAGCAGCACCCAAGCGGAACACCCATCATCTGCCGAATTCGCTATATATATCAATAAATTGGGTCACGTTTGGCATCGCGCTCCACTTGGATGCCGATTGACAGATCCTGGACACTCGCTTTGCGGTGAACCGCACGCCGAAGCATTGACGGACTGTTAACCAGAAGCGGGGCAAATCAGGGGGGCATGACAGATTCCCTTCTGCCCACCCTGGACGGTTTCGTGCGGGGCAATTACCAGCCCACAACCTTTCTGGACCGCGGCGTCAGCCTGCCCTTCACCACGGCGCTCCTGGTGGGTGCGCGGATGCGCCTGGCGGAGCGCAGCGGGATGGAGTTGGTCATCGCCAACCCAAGCGGCGGGCGCGGTTTCTACATCGTGCCCTGGATCGCGATGCCGGAGATCTGCAGCCCGACACTGCATGACCGCAGGCTGTGGGCTCTGCTCGCGGAAGAACCCGTGGCCACCCCCGCCGCAGTGCGCAGCGCCACCCGCCGTGTGCTGCATGAGGGCTATGCCGGCCGCGCCGCCGCCGCGGCCGCCATGGCGGCCGAGGACAACCGCGCCGCCGACCGGACGCGGGCCAATTTCCTGATGTTGCTGCGGCTGATCGAGCGTACCGAATCGCCGCAGGAAGCCGTCCTGCCACCGATGCGCGATGCGCCTGAGAGGCTGGAGGCCCGCGCCAAGCGCGCGCTGATGCGGGCCGCCCCCCAGCTGGGCCTGGAGAGCGACGATATCGCCACCTGCCTGGAGGAGGTTGCCGGCGCGCTTCAGGATGTCGGGGTCGCGGGCGATCCCAAGCCGGCCCGGGCAAGGCGCCAGGTCATGGAGATCGAAACCCTGGCACGTGAGGTGTCGGCCTGGGCCGCGGACACGCCCGCCGCCCAGGACAGCGCGGTGGCCGCGGTGATCGTGGAAGCGGCGCGACTGACGCTCGATTGCTGCCGCCTTGTCCTGTCTGAACTGGACAGCCAGTTCGGCGATGTCATGACATTGCTGCGGCAATGGGTGCGGGATGCCGCGCCGCTGCGCCAGCTGGCGGCGCGGCCCGATTGGCTGCTGGATGGCTGGTGCCTGCTCTGCGCGATGTGGCGCGATGCGCCTGAGGAGGCGCGGTTGAGCACCAGCCGCGACATCGCCATGCTGGTCCCGGTCCTGCCGCGCGAGGCCGAGACATGGTCAGGCATGATCGCGGATTGGGACCGCCCCGCACTGCTGCGGCGCAAGGTCCGCACCCTGGAGGATTGGCGCACCGGACGCATACTGAGCGTCACCGAGGGCCGCGAGCGCGCCCTGGCGCTGGCGCCATGAACGCAAGCAGCCCCACCCGCCGCCAATTGCGCCACGCCATGGCCGTCGCCTCGGACAGCGCGCTCAGCCGCGTCGTGGCCATGCTGGAGGAGGCGGAGAACCCCGAGGAAGCCAGCGACCTGCTGCAGGATGTGCGTGACAGGCTGCGACTGATCCGGCCACGCCGGCGGCTCAGGCTGGTGCGCCTCCTCTTCCTGCCGCTGGATGGCTGCATCGTGAATGCGCAATCCTGGCAGCGCAGGTCCAACCAGGTGCCACGCAGCGTGCTGCGGGTGTTCGGTAAGCAACTGCGGGAGGCAGCGCCGGCGGAATGGGCGGCCCTGGCGCAGGCGGCGCATGATCAATGGCTGGATGATCAGGTGGCGGTAGGCCGGCTGGGCCGCACGCTCTGGGCCCTGGCCGCCCGCGCGATGCCCACCCAGCCACCCGCCCAATGGCAGGCCGAGACCGGGCTGAAGCCAGAATACCACGCGCCGCTGCTGAAGCTTTGCGTCGGTGTCTGGCGCCAGGCCAGCCCGTTATGGGACGCGGTGGAAACGGCTGCGGCCCTGCCTCTGCCCGTTCTGCAGAGCGCCATGGCGCCAAGCCTGAACGATGAGGGCATCCTCAGCGCCTGTCTGGCCACGCTGATGCATCGGAGCCCGACCCCGTGGCAGGTTGCGGCGGATGCGGGCACCATGGGGCCGATGCCGCGGATGGTGGCCGAACGCGCTCTTGATGGCTTTATCGAGAATGCCGTGCCGCAGATCAGCGCAGCCGCACCTGGCGTTTCGGCCGAGCGCGCGGAGCATTTCGCCGATGTCTGGGAGGCGTTGGAAAACACCCCGACCCAAGGCCGGCCCGAGCGGCGGCAACGTCTGCGCGAACTGCGCAACGAGACCGATCAGGCCTGCCGCGCCGCCTATGCCGCCGCGCTGGACGCGCAGTTGATGGCCCCCATCGCAGGCATGGCCTGCGCCGCCACTGATGCTGAGATCCACGCGCTCGAGGATCGCGCGCGGGGCATTCGCCGGCTTGCCTCGGCCGGACGCAGGATCGGCGGACGGGCGGCCTATGACCAGATGGAGGCTGACATTGCCGGCGCCTTTGGCGGCATCATGGCCAATGCCAGCGCCGCCGGACTGAACCTTATCGACGCGGCGCGCCTGGTCGAAATCCTCAGCGGCTCGGACGCGGCGGCGAAGCTGCTGAGCGCGCCTGGCCGTGTTGCGGGTCGCAACGTCAAGGAGGCCGCAAGGTGACAGGACCCGGTTGCTGCGACTGACCCCGCGGTGCTCGCCGGATGGATGCGTCTTGCCCGCCAGCTTGATGCGCAGACCAGCAAGTGAAGAAGCTTTCTGGTCCAAGATATCCATCTGCCGCGCACGCGGCCGCTTTGCGGATCGTTTGGCAAAGCCTCCATGCAGAGGGCGGGCGGATACAGGATGTCCTCACCCGCCCATCAAGCGGCTCAACGACGAGATCAAGCGCCGCACCAATGTCGTCGGCGTCTTTCCGAACGTTTGAGGGCCGGAGGCGATCAGAGCAATCACCCGCATGACCCGCACCATTCTGCTGGAGCAGTCCGGTGAATTGGCCATCCAGCCTGCCCGCCCTGGCAGGGTGACGCGCCGGTCCAGCCTGTCCAGGACCACAACTCCTACACCACGCGGTCGGACAGGATCAGCATCGGCGCGCGGAGCAAAGGCGGGGTGATCCCAGCGCAGCTGAGGCAGAGCAGGCGTTCTCGGCTGGGGTGCTTCGTCGATGACGGCAGTCCCTGATGCCGGTACCGCCCGCCTTGGTCAATGCGGCATGCAACCTTTAGGTGTGTTGCTGGGTGTGCTCGGAATGGCGTCGATATCCCATAAAATATTGAAAAGACGTGAAAATGGACGGATTCCGCTCTAGCGCCCCGGCCGCGTAAATCTAAAAAAACAGCATCATAGCATTTAACGCTTCCTTAAGACCGAAAAGCACGGCATGAATGTCTCAATTCTGATCCGTGCATCTAGTTTTGAGGTTCTGCCCATGGCCCCCCAACCGACCGTCTCCTTCCTCGATGGCGCCACCCTGGACAGCTTCATCGGCACCCAGGTCACCACCACGCTGCGCTTCGACAACACCGCGGCCGGCGCCCAGACGGGCTATGCGCCCTTCATCAACCTCATCCTGCCAACCAATGGCGCGGATGGCCCGGCTGCTGGCAACAGCCCGGTCAATGACGGTGTGACCTTCGTCTCGGCCAAGTATCTCGGCGCCGACCTGGAATCGGTGCTGCTGGAGTTCCCCGCCTCCGGCGTGGTGAACCACCCCTTCGCCAAGCTGCCCTCCGGCGCGGCCATGACGGTGACCGGCACGCCCGGCACCACGCTGCTGGTGCTGAAACTGCCCTTCGGCAGCTTCACCACCACGCAGACGCCGACCGACATCGAGCTCAAGCTCAACATCTCCAACCTGGCCGACCTCAACGCGCCGCTGCCGGTCCAGGCCACCGGCGGCTTCGCCTTCGGCGCCGATGAATTCGACAACACTGCCTCCGACCCCGTGATCCTGGGCAGCGCCGCGACCACGACGCTGAACCCCACCGTCGCCACGCTCGACAAGATCTATCTCGGCCCCGAGCAGGAAACGGCCACCGGCCCCTCCTATCCGCGCACCTGGCAGGTGCAGGGCGATTTCGCGCCCGGCCAGCCCTTCACCAATGTCACCCTGACCGACCGCGTGCCCGATGGCGTCGTCATCCTCGGCACGCCGCGCCTGCATGACGGCGCGGGCAATGTGCTGCCCGGCAGCGTCAGCGTCAGCGGCCCCTATGGCAGCCAGGTCATCACCGCGGTGTTCGACGGCACCATCATCGGCGGCGCGGTGAAGCCGACGCTGGAATTCGACTGGTACGTCACCGAATTCCTCTCCACCGGCGCGCCGGTGCTGGACCCCGCCACCGGTACATTCCGC
Organism: Acetobacteraceae bacterium; assembly: GCA_027483125.1. Classification (GTDB taxonomy): domain Bacteria; phylum Pseudomonadota; class Alphaproteobacteria; order Acetobacterales; family Acetobacteraceae; genus Rhodovarius. Next base: position 5,397 of record JAIXVH010000096.1, read on the forward strand.
CCGCTGCTGAACGACGCCAAGCTCGATGCCAGCTGGGACCCGATCGACGGCCGCGACCCGATCACCATCACCACCATCGACCCCGCCGGGCCTGAGGACATCGTCACCGCCAAGTCCATCGCCATCCAGAAGGGTGTCGCGCTGGTCAATGGCGATGCCGACAGCAATGGCGTGCCCGACTGGCAGCCCGGCGGCACGCTGCAATACACGCTGGACGGCCAAGTCTCGAACTACTTCGAGATGAAGGAGCTCAACGTCTATGACACGCTGGGCGACGGCCAGACCTTCAAGCCCGGCTTCGCGCCCACCATCGTGGTGCGCGAGGGCGGCGTGGTCACCTATACCGGCCCGGTGCTCTACACGCTCGGGCCCAAGGGTGCCGACGGCAAGACGCCCATCACCTTCCATGTCTCCGACACGCTGATCGCCAATGGCCAGGACGGCGTCCTGGACGGCAATGGCGGCGCGCTGGGCGATGTGCCGCACGCCACCGACTACAACCAGGCGACGGTGCTGATCACCTTCCAGTCCACGCTGGACATGAACTGGACCGGCCCGGTGCCGGGTGATGGCCGCGTCGACCAGGGCGACCCGGTGGGCAATGCGGTCGAATATGGCGGCGATGTCTTCCTGACCGACATCGAGCGCCGCGACGACAGCGGCGCCGGCGTATCCCTGCCCATCAATGATGTCGACAAGTCGATCTACGCGATCAATGGCGACATCGCCCAGGGCACCAACAGCTTCGCCATCAAGCCGCTGATCCAGGCCGGCGACCTGGTCACCTACCGCATCAAGCTCGATATCCCGCTGACCTCCAGCCATGACGTCACGCTGAAGGATTTCCTGCCGCTGCCGGTCTTCCTGGCGGCCGACCCGGACGCCAATGGTGTGGCCAACGGCTTCACCTATGCCGGCATCACCAATGCGCCGGGTGTCGGCCAATGGTCGCTGATGACGACGGACCAGCTGCAGACCAATGCGCCGGGCGTGATCCCGGGCGTGTCGGTCACGCAGGATGCCATCGGCAATTCCGTGCTGTGGAATTTCGGCGACATCATCAACAACGCCTATCCCCGCACGCAGCTGGACATGCTGTTCACCGTGCGCGTCAACGACCGTCCCTTCGGCGACGGGCTGCTGCTGACCAACCAGATCACCAGCAGCGAGACCAACAGCTTCAACACCGTCTTCGAAGACAATGACATCATCCAGTTCGTGCTGGGTGAGCCGCGCCTGAAGATCACCAAGGGCGTGGTGGCCGAGGATAATGCGGCCAGCGGCTTCTTCACCAACGCGACCACCAACACCAGCGCTGTCGGCCCCTCCGGCGTCACCTGGAACGCACCAGGCTCCGCCACACCCTTCAGCGGCACCATCACCAGCGCCGGGCTCGCCTCGCGCCCGGTGGATGCCAACCTGTTCCAGGCCGATGCGCGTGACACCGTCACCTTCGCCGTGGTGCTGGAGAATATCGGCTCCGGCCCGCGCGGCGCCTTCGACACGCTGATCCGCGACACCATCCCCACCGGCTTCACGCTGGGCGCGGTGCCGCTGAACCTGAAGGTCGTGGACGGCACCGGCGCCGCGGTGGCCTATACCGGCGCGCCCGCCGATCTGTTCACCACGGGCATCGAGCTGGTGGACCCTGCCGCGCGCCAGGGTGCCGTCGGCGCCTTCAGCCCGACCAGCGGCAAGAACATCATCGTCATCACCTATGACCTGCGTCTGGACGATAATGTCCAGGCGATGGACCGGCTGGTGAACACCGCCACCACCGCCGATTACGCGGCCGAGAATGGCGGCATCAACCGCACCACCACCGACAACCTGCCCGACAGCAACACCGCCTTCGTCGAGATCACGCCCAAGATCGGCAAGGAGGTCATCGCCAGTTCCAACCCCGACACCGGCACCAACGAGGGCAACAGCGGCCGTGCTGACCTCGCGATCGGCGAGACGGTCACCTGGCGCGTGACTGTCACGGTGCCCGAGGGTGTCTCGAAGAACCTGACCATCCGCGACGTGCTGCCCGGCGGTGTGGGTGCCTCCACGACCGGTCCCTTCGAACTGGTCAGCGTCTCCACCGCGACGGTGGGTGCGAATATCGTGGGTGCGGGCGTGATCGCCGGCAGCACCGGCGTGATCAGCAACAGCAATGCCGACGCTTGGTTGGACACGGTGGTGTTCAGCTTCGGCGATGTGACCAATGCGCCGGACAATGTCGAGACCGCGGCCGACCGCATCACCTTCGACATCACCGCCCGCGTGCTGGACACGCCGGGCAATGTCGCGGGCCAGACCGAGACCAACATCGCCACCGTCAGCGTGACCAACACCGAGGGGCTGGTACGCAACACGACCGTCACCTCCTCGGTGGAGCTGGTCGAGCCGTCACTCAAGATCGTCAAGTCGGTCGCGAACCTGACGCAGCCCTCGCTGACCAGCGGCGGCAATGCCAGCGGTGATGCGGATGACCTGTTCCTCTACACGGTCACGCTGACCAATGAGGGCGGCAATTTCCGCGGCCCGGCCTATGAGGTCTCGATCGACGACCTGCTGGCGCAGCTGCCGCCCAACCTGGTGTTCCAGCCCGGCACTGTCGCGCTGACCGGCACCAACCCGGCCGGCACGGCCATCATCACCGGCAATGGCGGCAGCGACAGCACCGTGAAGGTGACCACGCCGCGCATGCTGGAAGGCGAGAGCGTCACTCTCACCTTCCAGGCCAAGGCAGTGCCGGGCGCGATCTCGGGCCAGAGCGTGCCCAATACGGCGACGGCCACAGGCACCTCCATGCCAGGCAGCCCGCCGTCCGACCGCACCTATAATGTGCAGGATGATGCGCTGGTCACCATCGCCTCGCCCAGCATCACCAAGTCGGTCTCCGCCACCTCCTTCGCCGACACCGGCGATGCGCGGCACACCGCCGGTCGTCCTGACGTGAAGGTCGATGAGATCGTCACCTACACCATGGTGGTGACCGTCCCCGAGGGCCAGTCGATCAATTTCCGCGTGGTGGACACGCTGGCCGACCAGCTGGTCAGCGGCTCCTCAGGCCTGCTGCAATACATCCCCGGCAGCGCCAAGGTGATCAGCGCGGGCGCCAACCTGTCCTCCACGACAGGCATCCTGACGCCGACCGTCACACCCACCGACAGCAACGCCAACGGCACCACGGATCGCATCACCTTCAGCTTCGGCAACGTGACCAACACGGCCGACAACGTGTCGGACGCGAAGGACCAGATCACCTTCGAAATCCAGGCCCGCGCGCAGAATGTGCCAGCCAACCAGAATGCCGATGTGCTGACCAACCGCGTGCAGGCCTTCACCGATTTCAGCCAGTCCGGCGAAGCCACTGCCAGCGTCGATTTCGTGCAGCCCGAACTCGATGTGCAGAAGACCACCACCTTCGGCACCGGCGATGCCGCCGATATCGCGACCTACACGGTGGTGGTGCGCCACACCGCGGCCAGCACGGCCCATGCCTACAATATCGCATTGGGCGACATCCTGCCCCCGGGTGTCACGCTGGTGCCGCTTTCGGCCACCACCACCGCCGGCATCGTCACGGAAGTGGCCGGCGGCATCCAGCTGAACATGGCGAGCTACACTCTGGGCTCCGCACCCATCACCATCACCTACCAGGTGAAGCTCGCCGACAATGTCGTGGACGGCCAGGTGATCCGGAACACGGTGAACCTGGAATACCGGACCGACCCCACGCCCGGCCGCATCCTGACCGACAGCGATGACGCCACGATCAATGTCGACATCAACGACACCATCGTGAAGGACATTATCGCCACCTCCAACGCCTATACGCCCGGCAATACGCTGGTGCCGGGCGAGGAAGTGACCTTCCGCCTGACCGTGACGCTGGGCGAGGGCGCACAGCGCCTGACCGTGCAGGACGCGCTGCCGACAGGCCTTGAGTATGTGTCCTCCAGCGTGACGTCGCTGGGCGGCATCACCGGCTCGGCCCTGGCCGTGGGTGCGGCCGGCACGCACAACCCGCTGACCAACGTGCTGAACTTCAACTTCGGCGACGTGATCAACCCGGGCAACAACATCCAGAACGCCGCCGACCAGGTGGTGATCCAGGTGGTGGCGAAGGTCGCGGCCGGTGTGGCCGCCGGCACCAACCTGACCAATATCGGCACCGTCACGCCCTTCGTGCCGAACAACCCCTATGGGGTCACGCCCGGCACCCCGATGCCGCCGTCTTCGGACAATGAGGTGGTGAATGTGCAGGGCCTGGCCGCCGTCGGCGACCGCGCCTTCATCGACCTGAACGCCGATGGCCAGCAGCAGGGCGGCGAGCCCGGCCTGGCCGGCGTGCAGGTGCAGTTGTTCAACGCCGATACCGGCGCGCTGGTCGGCACCCAGACCACCAATGGCAGCGGTCTGTACCTGTTCACCAATCTGCAGCCCGGCAAGTACTATGAGGTCTGGAACCTGCCCGCGGGCTACGTCCGCACCGATGCGGATGCTGGCCCCGATGCCTCCGACAGCGACCCCGCCACCACCGGCCCCAATGCCGGCCGCACCGCCGACTTCACGCTGCTGGTCAACCAGACCGACCTGACGCGCGATGCCGGCTACTGGATCCCGGTCAAGCTCGGCGACCGCGTCTTCGAGGACCAGAATGGCAATGGCATCCAGGACGGCGCCGACACGCCGATGGCCAATGTCACCGTGAACCTGCTGAACGCCGGCGGCACCGTCATCGGCACGCAGCAGACCGACAGCAGCGGCAACTACCTCTTCACCGATCTGAAGCCCGGCACCTACAGCGTGGAATTCATCCGCCCCGCGGGCTTCGTCTTCACCGACCGCGACACCGGGCTGAACGACGCGATCGACAGCGACGCCAATGTCACCACCGGTCGCACCACCGCCAAGAACTACATCTCCGGCGATGACGACCGCACGATCGATGCCGGGCTGTATCGCCCCGTCACCATTGGCGACACGGTCTTCCAGGACAATAACGGCAATGGCATCCAGGATGCCGGCGACACGCCGCTGGGTGGTGTGACCGTCAACCTGCGCGATGGCAGCAACGGCCTGGTCGGCACCTTGGTGACCGACCCCTCGGGCCAGTATCTGTTCACCGGCCTGAAGCCTGGCTCCTACCGGGTCGAGGTGATCAAGCCCACGGGCTATATCTTCACCGCCGCCGATGCCGGTGCGAACGACGCCGCCGACAGCGACACTGACGTCACCACCGGGCTGACGCCGCTCAAGACCTATGCCTCCGGCGCCGATGACCGCACGGTCGATAGCGGGCTGTTCCAGCCCGTGAAGCTCGGCGACCAGGCCTGGCTCGACCGCGACGGTGACGGCATCCAGGACCCCGGCGAAGCGCCACTGGCCGGCGTGCAGGTGCAGTTGGTCAACAATGCCACCGGCGCCGTCATCGCCACCGCCACCACCGGCGCGGATGGCAAATACGAGTTCATCGTGCCGCCCGGCACTTATCGCGAGATCTGGACGCCGCCGGCAGGCTATGTGCCCACCATCACCGGCCAGGGCACGGCGGCGACCGACAGCAATGTGAACCCCGCCACCGGGCAGACAGGCCCTATCGTGGCGGTCTCCGGCCAGGATGACATGACCTGGGATGGCGGCTTCTACATCCCGGTGCGCATCGGCGACCGCGTCTTCGAGGACCAGAACGGCAACGGCATCCAGGACGCGGAGGACACCAACCTCGCCAATGTCCGCGTCGATCTGCTCGATGGCAGCGGCAACATCCTCGCCACCCGCTTCACCGACAGCAACGGCAACTACCTGTTCGATAATTTGCGCCCGCAGGATTACGCGGTGAAGTTCACCGCGCCCACGGGCTTCGTCATCACCGACCGCGACGTCGGTTCGAACGACGCGATCGACAGCGATGCCAGCGCGATCACGGGCGTCACCGTCACCAAGACCTATTTCTCAGGTGACGTGGACCTGACCATCGATGCCGGCATGTGGCGCCCGGTCACCATCGGTGACCGCGCCTGGGTGGACATCAATGGCGATGGCCTGCAGCAGACGCTGGAGCCGGGCCTGGGCGGTGTCACCGTGCGCCTGGTCGATGAGCGCACGGGTGCAGTGGTCGGCACGCAGACCACGGATCCGAACGGCAACTACCTGTTCACCGGCTACAAGCCCTCCGAATACCGCGTCGAATTCGCGCCCCCCGCGGGCTGGGATGAGACGACCCCGCTGGTCGGCGGCAACCGCGCCATCGACAGCAACCCCAACGCCGCGGGCGTGGCGCCCTCGATCCGCCTGCTCTCGGGCCAGGAAGATCGCACCATCGATGCCGGCTATGTCGATGGCGGAAAGGTGACCGGCCATGTGTTCCTGCAACTGCCGCCGGGCATCTGCGGATACAAGCTGCCCGATGCGGTCTTCGCCGGCATCAAGGTGGAGCTGATCACCACCAGCGGCTTCATCGCCCGCACCACCACGACCGACGCCCAGGGCCAGTACGAGTTCGTGAACCTGGTGCCGGGCACCTATGTCACGCGCTTCACGGCACCTGACGGCACCATGTTCTCGCTGGACAAGCAGGCCGGCACGCTCGACCCGCGGCACAGCGATGTGAACCCCGATGGCGTGACCGATGCCTTCACCATCACCTTCGGCCAGCATGTGGCGCAGGTGAATGCCGGGCTCGCCTACAAGAATGTCGGCCTGACCGGCCTGCCCGGCGATGTGCTGCCCAATCCCGGCAGCTACAATTTCGACTTCGCCGGCGCTTTCAAGATCGGCCTCAACGGCTCCTACAACATGATGGGCAATGGCGGCGCGCCCTACTTCATCGGCGGCACCGGCGACAACAACCTGCAGGCCGGCGGCAGCCAGGGTTCCATCATGCTGGGCGGCCATGGCTCGAACATCTTCGAGGGTTCGTCCGGGCGCGATATCATCATCGGCGGCTGCGGCCCGAACAACATGCAGGGCCTGGGCAATAACGGCCATGGCCTGGGCACGGCGTCCGGCTGCTGGAACTACGACCTGCTGGTTGGTGGCCCGCAGGCCGACATCATCACCGGCAATCATGGCCGCTCGATCATGCTGGGCGGCCGCGGCAATGACGCGATCGACGGCTTCGGCATGATCGTGGGCGGGCCGAACAGCGGCACCATCAGCTTCAGCGGCGGCCAGTTCTCCAACTTCACCGTGGGCGACCACATCAAGGCGCAGAACGGCCAGACCACCATCCACTACCAGGTCGGCGATGGCGTGCAGTGGATCGAGGGCTTCAATCCCTGGCGTGGCGACACCATCGAAGTGTGGGGCTATGGCGCACCCACCGCGGTGGGCACCGTCAATGGCATGGGCGTGCTGTATTTCGGCCCGAATGCCGCGCTGGTCTTCAACAGCTGGCAGCCGCAGAACGGCCCGCTCACCGGCATCAACTACCATGCCGGCCAGGCGCAGATGGCCGGCGCCTTCGGCCGCTTCGACGCGCTGCCGCCGGTCGTCCTCTACAACGGGCTCGACAGCTTCTACGGCACGCAGGGCGATGACATCGCCATCGGCAGCAACATCCCCACCACCTTCCGCGCCAATGGCGGCGACGATCTGATGATCGGCGGCAACGGGAACAACCTGTTCATCGGCGGCGCCGGCAATGACCAGATGATCGGCGGCCAGGGCAACGACATCTTCCGCATCGGGCAAGGCTCGGATGTGGTGGTGGGCTGCGGCGGCAACAACGTGGTCCAGCTCGACTACACCGCGGCGCAGGTCACGGTCGTCAACAAGGGCAATGGCAACTACGTGCTGATGACCCCCGCCGGTGAGCAGCATCTGTCGGGCGTGCAGTGGGTCAGCTTCACCGACCAGAACCTGCGGCTGACCGATGTGGCGGCAGCACCAGGTGCGGTGCTGTTCGGCACCAGCGGCCATGACGGCTTCCA
>JAIXVH010000476.1 GCA_027483125.1 Acetobacteraceae bacterium
AGCCATGGGCGAAGCCACGCGGGATGAAGACCTGGCGCCAATTCTCGGCCGAGAGTTCGGCTGAGACATGCTGGCCATAGCTCGGGCTGCCCTGGCGGATATCGACCACCACATCCCACAGCCGGCCGCGCACCACGCGCACGAATTTGGCCTGCGCCATGGGCTCGAGTTGGAAATGCAGCCCGCGCAGCACGCCGGCCCAGCGCGAGAGCGAGTGGTTGTCCTGCACCCAATCGGCATGCATGCCCGCGGCACTGTCGGCCGAACGTTTCCAGACCTCGGAGAAGAAGCCGCGCTCATCCTGGTGTCGGATGGGTTCGCAGAGCAGCACATCGGGAATGGCCAGCCGCGTGACCTTCACGCCAGGCGCTCCTCGGCCAGGTCGATCAGGTAGCGGCCATAGGCGGTCTTGCCGAGCGCCTCACCGCGCGCGCGCAGCGCTGCGGCGGTCAGGAAGCCACGGCGGAAGCCCACCTCTTCCGGGCAGCCGACCTGCAGGCCCTGCCGTTCCTGCACCGTCTGCACAAAGGTCGCGGCCTGCAACAGGGAGGCGGGCGTGCCGGCATCGAGCCAGGCGCAACCGCGGCCCAGCTGTTCGGCATGCAGCGCGCCGGCCTCCATGTAGAGGATGTTCAGGTCGGTGATTTCAAGCTCGCCGCGCGCCGAGGGACGGATGCGCCGGGCCATTTCGGTCACCCGCGCATCATAGAAATACAGCCCGATGACCGCCCAGTTGGAGCGGGGCTTGGCGGGTTTTTCCTCGATCGAGAGCACACGGCCGGTATTGTCGAATTCCGCCACGCCATAGCGTTCGGGGTCGGCCACGCGATAGCCGAAGATGGTCGCCTCGCCATGTGCGGCGCGTTCGCCCGCGGATTGCATGGTGGCGGGCAGGCCGTCGCCATAGATGATGTTGTCGCCGAGTGCGAGCGCGGCCGGCCCGCCATCGACAAAGCGCTCGCCGATCAGGAAGGCCTGTGCCAGGCCGTCGGGGCTGGGCTGTTCGGCGTAGTCCAGGCGAATGCCGAAGGCGCTGCCATCGCCCAGCAGCCGCTGGAAGGCGGGCAGGTCCTGCGGGGTGGAGATCACCAGGATGTCCCGGATGCCGGCCAGCATCAGCGTCGACAGCGGATAATAGATCATCGGCTTGTCATAGACCGGCAGCAGCTGCTTGGAGGCCGCCATGGTCATCGGGTGCAGCCGTGTGCCGGAGCCGCCGGCGAGAATAATGCCCTTCATGCCTTGGTTCCCAATCTTTGCCCGGCATAGGCCCCCGCGCGGATCGGGCGCCACCAGGCCTCGTGGTCGAGGTACCATTGAATGGTATGGCGCAGACCGGTTTCGAAATCGTAGCGCGCCCGCCAGCCCAACGCGGCCTCGGCGTCCGAGGGGTCCATGGCGTAGCGGAAATCATGGCCGGGCCGGTCGCGCACGAAGCTGATCAGCCGCGTCCGCGGGCCGGCAGGGTCGGGGCGCAGTTCGTCCAGCGTCGCGCAGATCGCCTGTACGACCTGCAGGTTGCTGCGTTCCTGCCGCGGCCCGATGCAATAGGTGGCACCGGGCTCGCCGCGGAACAGCGCCAGTGCCAGCGCCTCGGCATGGTCATCCACATGCAACCAGTCGCGTACATTGGAGCCATCGCCATAGACCGGCAGCGGCTTGCCCTCCAGCGCGTTGAGAGTGACCAGCGGGATCAGCTTCTCCGGGAATTGCCAGGGGCCATAATTGTTCGTCGTGTTGGAGACGAAGGCGGGCAGGCCATAGGTGTGCTGCCAGGCGCGCACCAGATGGTCGGATGCGGCCTTGGACGCGCTGTACGGGCTGCGCGGATCATAGGGTGTGGTCGGACCGAAGGGCGGGTCGCCATGGTCGAGGCTGCCGAACACCTCATCGGTGCTGACATGGTGGAAGCGGAAGCCAGCGCGCGCATCGGGGGCGAGGCCCTGCCAGTGCTCGCGCGCCGCTTCCAGCAGGACTTGCGTGCCGACGACATTGGTGCGGATGAATTCCGCCGGCCCGTCGATGCTGCGGTCGACATGGGATTCGGCGGCCAGGTGCATGACATGCGTGGGCTTATGCGTGGCGAAGGCCGCGCGCATGGCATCGAGGTCGCAGATATCTGCCTGGATGTGGATGTGCCGCGGATCACCCGCATGCATGGCCAGCGTGGCCGGCGAGGCCGCGTAGGTCATCTTGTCGATGTTGACGATGCGATGGTCGGTCGCGGCCAGCAGATGCCGCAGCACGGCCGAACCGATGAAACCAAAGCCGCCGGTGATCAGGATCGTCATCCCGCTTCCTTACAGGTGGCGGCGTCGGGGCAAAAGTACTCGTCTAGATGATGCGCATCAGCGTCCCGTCGCGGCGGATGGTGTGGTGATAGATCGCACCGCCGATATGCGCGAAGAGCAGCGCGATGATCGCCCAGCCGAGGTACTTGTGCGCCGCCAGCAGGATGGTGCCGAGCGTCGCATTGACCTCCATGAATTTGGGAAAATCGATGAAGCCCAGATAGGCGGTCGCACCCGCCATCGGGAAGCCCCAGGCATTGGTGCCGAAGAAGCCCAGCACCGGCTGGATGATCAGCGCGGCATAGAGCGCGTGATGCGCGCCCTCGGCCGCGCGGCGCATCAAGGGCGGCAGGTGGTCGGGCAGCGGCGGCGGCGGGTTGAAGCGGCGCCAGGCCAGGCGCGCCACCGCCACCAGGAACAGCGTGAAGCCCAGGCTTTCATGGATCGCGTAGAATTCGAATTTCGAACTGTCGCGGATGAAGCCGATGACGCAGCCACTGGCGATCGCGAAGATCATCAGCGGCACACTGACCCAGTGGAAGATCTTGGCGACAGCACCATAGCTGCCATCGGGGCGGGTGATGCCGCTCATCGGCAGGAACAGGGCCGGCCGGGGCCGCCGAAATTGCGGTCGGCGAAGCTGCGCGCATCAGTGGCGAAGCCGAAGCGCGGCCCCATCTGACACACGCCCGAGCCGCGCGCGATGCGCATCTGGTCGGGCTCGCGCCCATCGACCTCGATGCGGCCATTGGCGCAATAGACGTAGTAGTTCGCAAGCGCGGGCAGGGGGGCCAGCAGCATGGCGGCAAGCAGCGGGATGACGCGCATGGGAACACCTCCGGCGCACACGCTGCCGCAGCGGCGCGTGGGAGCGCAAGCGGAATGATCGCGCTGCATGCCGATTGGTCGATGCACCCGGCCAAGCGCTTTGTCTGCCTGGCGCGGCGCGGCGCGCAGGGTTGGCGCGTGGCGGCGCCACGGCCGGTGGGCGAGCCGGCCGCCATGCTGGCTGAATGCCTCGCCGAAGGGATGCCGGTGATGGTGGGCCTGGACCTGCCGCTCGGCGTGCCGCGCGCCTTCGCGGCGGCCCGTGCGGAGGCAGGCTTTGTGCCATTCCTGCGTGGGCTTGCGGGCCGGTCGGATTTCTTTGCGGTGAACGAGACGCTGGCGACCGTCTCGCTCGCGCGCCCCTTCTACCCGGCGCGCGGCATCAAGGGCATGACGCGGCTTGGCCACGCGCGGGCGCTGGGCTTTGCCAGCGCCGCCGATCTCTCGCGGCTATGCGACCGCGCCACCGCCGAACGCCCTGCGGGCGCACCGCTGTTCTGGACGCTCGGCGCCAACCAGTCCGGCAAGGCCGCGATCGCCGCCTGGCGCGACTGGCTGGCACCCGCCTTGGCCCATGGCGCGCCCTATCGCCTTTGGCCCTTCGAGGGGGCGTTGCATGCGCTGATGGCACCCGGGCAGGCCGTGCTGGCCGAGGTCTATCCGGCTGAGGCGCTGCGGCAATTGGGCCTGCGCATGTCAGGCAGCAAGCGCGACCAGGCAGCGCGACGCGCCTTGGCGCCGGCCCTGCTGGAATGCGCGGGCGGCATGGCCGAACCCGCGCTGCGCGCGGCGATCCAGGATGGCTTCGGCGCCGCCGCCGATGGCGAGGACAGGCTCGACTGCGTGCTCGGCCTGCTCGCCATGCTGCGCGTGATCGATGGCGCGCGCCCCGACCACATCCCCGACGACCCCGCTCTGCGCGCCTGGGAGGGCTGGGTGCTGGGGCAGACGGCTATGCCGGCTCCGCATCCCGCTGCGCCATCATAGCCTTGTAGCCCGGCCGTGCGTGGCAGGCGGCGAGCCAGGCCTTCACCCGCGGTGCCGCTTCGAACAGGGCGGGCACCGGCATGGCATAGCGCACCACTTCGGCGGTGTTGATATCGGCCACGGTGAAGCGGCCGCCGACCAGGAAGCCGGTTTCGGCCAGCGCCGCATCCAGCACCGCGAAGGGCGCGGCGAGTGCGGCGATGGCGGCCTGGGCCACGCTCTCATCGCGCTCCGCCACGGGCTTCATGACGCGGTGGTAGAGGATGTTGATGGTGTGCGGCTCCACCTCGGTCATCGCCCAGATGGCGAGCGCGGTCATGCGCGCATCCTCGGCCAGGTTGGCCGGTGCCAGCGGCCCGCCGGCCTTCTTGGCGAGATACAGATTCATCGCCAGCGATTCATTCAGCACCAGATCGCCATCGACCAGCGCGGGGATCTTGCCGGTGGGATTCACCGCCAGGAATGCGGGGCTTTGCGTGTTGATCTGCGCGGCGGGGTCCGCCAGACGCCCGGCCTGGATCACCGGCACATGCGCGAAGGGCATGCCCGTTTCGTGCAGCAGCCACAGGTTGCGCGATGCGCGCGAGCGCGCGACGCCATAGAGGGTGACGGTCATGGATATGTCCCTGTTGCGCGCGCGGCCTGGCGGGCCAACGCGACGGTGAGTTCCAGCATGGGCGCCGCCACGCCCGCATCGCGGCCCAGTTCCAGGGGCTGCAAGAAAAGACTGTCGATCTCCATGGGCCGCCCGGCTTCCAGATCCTGCAGGATGGAGGGCTTGTGCGGCGTGTCGATGCTGCGCGCAATGCGGTCGGCGGCGTCGATCTGCATCGGCACGCCAAGGGCTTTGGCAATCGCGATGGCTTCTTCCATCACGCGCAGCGCGGCGTCCTTCACGGCCGGGTCCTGGAAGGTCTCGCGGATATTCAGCCGCGACAAAAGGCAGAGCGGGCCATTGGCCAGATTGCCGATCAGCTTGTTCCACAATTCGGTGCGGATATCGGGCGTCACTTTGGCGCCCATGCCGCCGGCCTTCAGCGCATCCGCGATGGCCTGGGCGCGCGGGCTGATGCGCCCATCCACCTCACCCAAAATCAGGCGCGAAGTGGCGCTGGCCACCTGGACCACGCCAGGCTCGACGACCGTGCAGGCGGACCAGACCACGCCGCCGATGGTGCGCGGCACACCAATGGCATCGCGCACCACATCGCCGGGGTCGACCAGCGGCAGGCGGCGCGGCGTGGGTGTGGCGTCGAAATACCACCAGGGGATGCCGTTCATCACGAAGGTCACGCTGGTCTCGGGGCCTAGCAGCGGCGCGATGGCGCGCGCCACGCCGCCAAGCCCGGTCTGCTTCGTGGTGACCAGCACCGCATCCTGCGGGCCCAGTTCCTCGGGCTGGCCTACGCGCGGCGCGCAATGCCAATCGCCATCAGGCGCGCGCACCGTCAGTCCGCGCGCGGCCAGCGCATCGCGTTGCGCACCGCGCGCCACGACGGAAACATCGGCACCGCCCTTGGCCAGGCGCGCGGCGATATGCCCGCCGATGGCGCCGGCGCCGAATACACAAATCTTCATCCGCCATGTTCCTTCAATGCCGCGATGGCAGCGCAAGCCGCGTCCACCAATGCGTCGGTGATGCGCGCGCCGAGTGCGGCGTTGGCGCTGCGTGGGTCGGCTGCCTGGGTGCCGCCCGGGGCGATTTCGTCGATCAGCGTCGGCACGCCGATGGTGACGCCGCCGAGCTTCACGCCGCCGAAACCAGCGACCGGTTGGCCGAGCAACGTGCCGCCGGGCGCGCGCGGCGCGAGCCTCTCGGGCCGGCACAATCCGGGCAGCAGATGCAGCGCCACCGACAAGACCGGATTGCCGCCATGGCCGGTGGCGGCGGGGTCGGCGCCCAGGCCTGGCAGCAGCGCCGTCGCCTCGCGCCACAGATGCAGGGCGGGAATCAGCAGGCCTCGTGCCTCGCGCATGCGGCGCTGGGTTTCCTCGATGGGCGGGATATTGCCGCCATGGCCGTTGATGATCAGCACGCGCCGCGCGCCGCCGACGATCAGGCCGTCCATCACTTCGCGCAGCAGTGCCGATAGCGTGCCATGCGTCAGCGCGACGCCACCTAGCACGCCCGCGAAGAAATCCTGACCGCCGAAGGGCAAGGCGGGTGCGACCAATGCATCCGCGCGCGCGGCTGCCAGCAGCGCGATCTGTTCGGCCAGCAGATAGTCGCCCATCGGCGCGCCCGGCCCATGCGTCTCCGTGCTGCCCATCGGCAGCAGCACCACGGCACCCGCGCCGATGCGCGCTGCGACCTCCGGCGCGGGCAGTTCAGCGATGCGCGGCATCAGGCGCGCAGCATGTCCACGGCGATGCGTGACAGTGCCTGGACGCCGAGGCCGATGCAGGCCTCGTCGGGCTGGTAATGCGCATTGTGCAGCCGGTCATCGCGCCCCGGCGCGCCGGCGCCGACCAGCAGGTGGAAGCTCGGCACCCGGTCGGCAAAGGCCGAGAAATCCTCCGCACCCATGGAGGGCGGCTTTTCCTCGGCGGTCAGGCCGAAATGGTTTTCCACGCTGCGGATCGCCGGTTCCAGCACACGGTCGTCATTGCGCAGGCTCGGCACCAGGCGGCGATAGGTGACGTCCACGCCGCAGCGCAGGCCGGTGGCGATGCCCTCGCACAGGCGGCGAATCGCGGCTTCCGCCACGTCCCGCGCCTCGGGGTGCAGCGTGCGCACCGTGCCTTTGAGGTGCACCCGTTCGGGGATGATGTTGTAGGTGGCACCACCCTGCACCATGCCCACCGTCACCACGCAGGGATGAATGGCCTTCTGCTCGCGTGAGACCACCGTCTGCAGCTGCGTGATCAACTGCGCCGCCGCCACGATCGGGTCCACGCTGGCATAGGGGTGCGCCGCATGGCCGGACTTGCCCTGCACGATGATGTCGAAGCGGTCCGATGCCGCCAGCGCCATGCCGCGCACATAGCCGAAGCCGCCCACCGGCATGTCCGGCATGTTGTGGAAGCCGAGCGCCATATCCACGCCATCGGCCGCACCATCGGCGATCATCGCCGGCGCGCCTTCCAGGATTTCTTCGGCGGGCTGGAAGATCAGCCGGATGTTGCCGGACAGGTCGGGCGCCAGGTCGCGCAGCACCTCGGCCACGCCCAGCAATGTCGCGGTGTGGATGTCATGGCCGCAGGCGTGCATTTTTCCCGCGATGGTGCTGGCGAATTCCTGGCCGGTTTCCTCGTGGATCGGCAGCGCGTCCATGTCGGCGCGGATGGCCAATGTCTTTCCCGGCCGTCCGCCCTTGATCTCGGCGACGATGCCGGTGCGGCCGACGCCGGTGCGATGCGCGATGCCAAGCCGCGACAATTCGGCGGCGACGATGCCCGCGGTCCGCACCTCCTCGAAGCCCAGCTCCGGGTGGGCGTGGATGTCGCGCCGTGTGGCGATCAGCCGGGGCTCGATGCGCTGCGTGGCGGTGGCAAGGTGGGAGGTCAGGTCATTGGGAAGAGGCATGGCGCAACCATCCCGCCGGCGGGCCGCGCTGTCCAGGCGGTGCTTGATTGCCGGGCGCCGGTTTGCGATAGCCATTCGCAAGACCGGGAGATGTCCATGAAGATCGCGCGCCGCGCCTTGCTCGCCATGCCATCGGCTGCGCCCGCCTTGGCGCAGGCCTGGCCCAGCGCACCCATCCGGCTGATCGTGCCATTCGCGCCTGGCGGCACGACGGACCTGGTCGCGCGCATGGTCGCGACCCCCCTGGCCGAGCGCCTGGGTGTGGCCATCGCCGTCGAGAATCGGGCGGGCGCGGGGGCCACCGTCGGCAGCCTGATGGCGGCCCAGGCGGCGCCCGATGGGCTGACGCTGGTGATGAGCAACATCGCGAGCCACGGCATCGGCCCCTCGCTCTATCCGAACATCCGCTATGATGCGGTGCGCGATTTCACGCATGTCGCGCTGTTGATCTCCAACCCGTCGGTGTTCGTCGCCAACCCGCGCGCGGGGATCACGAACCTCGCTGAACTTGCGGCGCAGCATCGCGCCCGGCCGCAGGGGCTGGATATGGCGAGCTCCGGCGCGGGCTCCTCCAACCACATGCTGATCGTCCGGATCGGGCAGATGCTGGGGCGCGAGATCAACCACATTCCCTTCCGCGGCGCGGGGCCGGCCATGACCGCGGTGATCGCCGGCCAGGTGCCGTTGATGTCCGACAGCCTGCCCTCGGCCGCGTCGCATATCCGCCAGGGCAGTGTCCGCCCGATCGCGATGAGCAGCGAGGCCCGCCACCCCGCCTTCCCGGATGTGCCCACGATGCGCGAGCAGGGTTTCGACATTGTCAGCACGACCTGGTTCGGATTGTCCGGTCCGGCGGGAATGCCCGCCCCGGTTGTGGAGCGGCTGTCGCGCGAGCTGCGCGCGATTCTCAGTGGCAGCGATATCCGCGCGCGTTTCGCCGAATTGGGCGGGACGCCGGGGCAAATGAGCCCGGCAGAGTACACTGAATTCGTCCGCCGCGAGGTTGCGGAATGGGCGCCTTTGGTGCGCGCATCGGGCGCCACGCCCGATTGATGCGCAGTCTTTGTGTCGTCGAACGCCTTGTGGACGAAATGCCATTGCGCATTGGGCTGGACGGCAGCGCTGCAATGCGCAACATGGCGGAAGTTTGGCAAAGCTCCGGGGGAGTTCGGGCCGTGACCGAAAGGCACACCCGCCGCACCTGCCCGCGATGCCGCGTCTGGGAGAGGCATAAGGGATGAAGATCAATCACAGGGATGTGGTGGCCGGGCTGTTCCTGGTTCTGATGGCCACAATCGGCCTGTTCCTGAACATGGACCACAACCTCGGCACTGCGCGGCGGATGGGCCCAGGCTATATGCCCTGGATGGTCTTCCTGTTGCAGGCGGGGCTGGGCGCGCTGGTCATCTTCGTCAGCTTCGGCAAGCGCGGCGAGCGCGTCGA
>JAIXVH010000084.1 GCA_027483125.1 Acetobacteraceae bacterium
CCTGGGCGCGCGCGGCCATGGCATCGTGCATGTGATGGCGCCGGAACTGGCGATCGTGCTGCCTGGTGTGACTCTGGCCTGCGGCGACAGCCACACCTGCACCAATGGCGGCGTGGGTGCCATGGCCTTTGGCATCGGCGCCAGCGAACTGGGCCATGCGCTGGCCACGCAGACCCTGCCGCAGCGCAAGCCCAGGCGCATGCGCATCCGCTATGAGGGAACGCGCGGCCCCGGTGTCACGGCGAAGGACATGATCCTGGCCGCGATCGGGCGTTTTGGTACGGCCGCCGGCACCGGATATGCGATCGAATATGCCGGCAGCGCGGTGCGCGCGCTCTCGCTGGAACAGCGGCTGACGCTGTGCAACCTGTCCATCGAGATGGGTGCCAAGGTGGGCATGGTGGCACCCGATGACGTGACCTTCGCTTATCTCGAAGGCCGTGATTTCGCGCCGAAGGGTCGCGCGTGGGAAGCGGCCTTGGCCGATTGGCGCCAGCTGCCCAGCGATAACGACGCGGTATTCGACACCGACCATCTGATCGACATGGCCGATGTCGCGCCGCAGATCACCTGGGGCACCAGCCCCGAGCATGTCGCACCCATCACCGGCCGCGTGCCGGAGAACGCCGATGCCGCGGCGCTGGAGTATATCGGCCTGCGCGCGGGCCAGGCGCTTGCGGGCACCAAGGTGGATTGGGTCTTCATCGGGTCCTGCACGAATTCGCGTTTGTCGGATTTGCGCGACGCGGCCGCCGTGCTGCGCGGCCGGCGTGTGGCGCCGCATGTCACCGCCTGGGTGGTGCCGGGCAGCGAGATCGTGAAGCAACAGGCGGAAAGCGAGGGCCTGCATCGCGCCTTCCTGGACGCCGGCTTCGAATGGCGTGAGCCTGGCTGCGCGCTGTGTGTCTCGGCCAATGGCGAAAGCGTGCCGGCGGGTGCGCGTTGCGTGTCCACCAGCAACCGCAATTTCGTGGGCCGCCAGGGCACCGGTGCGCGCACGCATCTGGCCAGTCCGGCCATGGCCGCGGCCGCCGCGCTGGCCGGCGCCATGGTGGATGTCAGGGGGTTCTGATGGAAGCGTTCAAGAGCGTCACCTCGGTCGCGATTCCGCTGATGCGCGCGAATGTGGACACCGATGTCATCATCCCCATCCAGCGGCTGCTGGGCGGCACGCGCGAGGGGCTTGGCCCCTACGCCTTCGAGCGCATGCGCGCGGACCCTGACTTCCTGCTGAACCGCGCCGAGTACAAGGACGGCGCGATCATGCTGGCGGCGGAGAATTTCGGCTGCGGGAGCTCACGGGAGGGCGCGGTCTGGGCGCTGATGGGCATGGGGGTGCGCTGCGTGATCGCGCCATCCTTCGGCGACATATTCTTTGCCAATTGCTTCCAGAACGGCCTGCTGCCGGTGCGCCTGCCGATCGAGGATGTGCGCCGCATCGCGGCAGAGACCGAGGCGGCGCCAGGCAATGCGCGCACCACGGTCGACCTCGAACGCATGGTGGTGGTGACGCCGACGGGCGCGGAAATCCCCTTCGCGACCGACCCGCGCAAGCGCGATGCGATGCTGCATGGCCTGGACGATATCAGCCTGACCAAGCGCCATGCCGATGCCATCGCCGCCTGGCGCGCGCGCGATGCCGCAGCGCGTGCCTGGGCGTGGGAGACCGTTCGGCCCTGATCGTTCCAGGCGGCGCCTGGAACGTGAATCAGTGCAGGAAAAGCGTCAGCTGATCGTGCGGCCGGTCTGCCCCCGGTAGCGTTCGCGCCAGCGCGGCAACACATCAGGGTTGATGATGCGCGGCGGCGTGCGCCCGGCCGCGACATCACTGAAGGCGAGTGCCGCGATCCGCGTGATATTCGCGCGCGACTGCTCGGTCACGCCGGCGGTATGCTGGCTTGCGATCACGCGCGGATGGTGCAGCAACGGGTGGTCCGTCGGCGGCGGTTCCTGCGCCCAGACATCAAGGCCCGCGCCGGCGATCTGGCCTTCCTCGAGCGCGGCCAGCAACGCCGCTTCGTCATGGATGGAGCCGCGCGCGGTCGTCACGAAGACCACGCCGGGCTTCATCGCGGCGAAGGCATCGGCGCCGATCATGCCGCGGGTTTCGGGCGTCAGCGGGCAATGGATGCTGACCACATCGGCATCCATCAGCAATTGCGTCAGCGGCACCTTCTCGATGCCGCGCGCGGCCAGCGCGGCGCTGTCCACATAAGGATCCACCGCGATCACGCGGCAGGAAAATGCGAGTTGCAGGATTTCCGCCACGCGCCGACCCACATTGCCGCAGCCCACCAGGCCCACCGTCATGCCCCGGATGTCGCGGCCGATCAGCGCGGCGCGGTCCGCAGCGCGGCCGGCCTTCATTGCGGCATGCGCCTCGGGCATGCGCTTCAGGCAGGCGAGCATCATGCCGACCGCATGCTCGGCCACACCCTCGGCATTGCCTCCGGCCTGATTCAGCAGCAGCACCCCGGCATCCGAACAGGCGCCCGGGTCGCAGGTGTCATAGCCGGCGCCATAGCTGGCCGCGACCAGCAGCTCGGGCAATTGCGCGAGCAGCTGCGCATGCACATGCAGTTCGCGCGGCAATTCGTCGCGCGCCGCCATGACGTAATAGGCTTGGCAGGTGGCCAACTGCGCGATGGTCTTGGCCACCGGCTGGTCGATCGGAATCGCCAGGATCTCCAGATGCGGGTCCAATGCGGCGGTAGCCAGAAAATTGGGATGCGGCACCCAACCCACGTAACCCACACGAAAACGGTTCTTCACGCTGCGCGCACCCTCCCAAGCCAGTACAGTGTCATATCGCGTTCAAGGCAGGGTCAAGCCCGGATGGCGACCGCGCCCTTCATCAACGTGCGTGCGGTGCGGAACACGGCCGCACTATTGGCATGCCAGCCGGTGTTGTCCTGGCGTATCTCGGCGCCCACGGCGATCACGCCCGACGGCTGCGCCACACGGATTTCCACACCGCCCGATCGGCAGAAGGCGTGCGGCAGGCTGCCGGTGATGCGGCAGGCGCTGGCCAGTGCCAGTGCGCCGGTCAGTGGCACGGCACGATGCGCGCGCTCCATCGACAGCATGCGCACCTGGATATCCTGCGCGGCGGCGGGCAGCACGGAACCATCCAGAAGGCGAGCATCGGCGGGCAGGGCGACGACGGCGATTCGGGGTGCTGCGAGCCCCACCGCTTCCGGCGTGGCCGCAAGCCCCATGCGCACCCCGGCCAGGCGACGCAACTCGTCCAGCCGCGCCATCATGCCGGGGATGGCTTCGATCTGGTCGGGGCTTTCGGTGCCGGTCAGGCCAAGATCGGCTGCGCCGAAGAACACGGCGGGGTGCGCGGCATCGATCATGGTGCAGGGCATGCCCTCGATCGTATCGACGACGTTGCCGGTCGGCAGCAGCGCGCCGGTCAGCGTGCCGCCGGGTGCCATGAAGTCCAGCCGGATGCGCGCGCCGCTACCAGCCACGCCGGCGATAACGGTGTCGCCCCGCACCTCCGCCCGGCCGCCGCGGACCGGGAAGCGGGCATGGATGACCTTCTTGGTGTTGACCTGGTGGATGCGCACCAGTGCCTCGCCATCGGCCACATGAACCAAGCCTTCATCGACCGCGAAGGGGCCCACGGCGGAGGAGAGATTGCCGCAATTGCCCTTCCAGTCGACCACGGGCTTGTCCACCGCGACCTGGGCGAAAAGATAGTCCACATCGCAATCATCGCGCGTCGGCGGGCCGATGATCACGCCCTTGGAGAGCGAGGAAATGCCACCGCCCATGCCATCCAACTGGCGGCCATAGGGGTCGGGCGAGCCCAGCACTTCCAGCAGCACCGCATCGCGGTTTTCCGGCATGTCCTTCGCGTGGAAGAACACGCCCTTCGAGGAGCCGCCGCGCATGAAGACGGCGGGGATGAAGTGTTGGCTCATGCCGCCCCCGATGGTCGAAGCGCGCGCCGCGCGCGGAGAGCTGAATCGGTGGCGATCATGCGGCTTTCGCGCCCAGCACCGCCCAAACGCGCTCCGGCGTGATGGGCATGTCGATATGCGCAATCCCCAGCGCATCGCACACCGCCGAGACGATGGCCGGCGGCGCACCGCAGGCCCCGCCCTCACCCGCGCCCTTCACGCCGAGGTCATTCGACGGGTTCGGCACCACGTTCAGATCCACCTCGAATTCCGGCGCATCGGCCGCGCGCGGCATGCAGTAGTCCTGGAAGGTCGCGGTCAGGAACTGGCCGGATTCCGGGTCGTATTGCGCGTGTTCGAACATCGCCTGGCC
>JAIXVH010000152.1 GCA_027483125.1 Acetobacteraceae bacterium
ACGCCGGTGGCTGAGACCACTGCCCCATGCCCGGTGAATTCCTGGAACGAATGGGACCCGCTGGAGGAGGTGATCGTCGGCCGCCTCGATGGCGCAACGATTCCGCCCTACCACATCAGCGTGACCTTCAACATGCCGAAGCTGGCGGCCAAGATGCACCGCTTCGTGGCCAGCCTGCGCTACCCCAGCTTCATGGTGAACCGCGCCACGCGCGAGCTGGAGGGTTTCATCGACCTGATGAAGGGCGAGGGCATCACCATCCGCCGCCCTGAGGCGATGAATCATTGGAAGAAGTTCCGCACGCTGAACTGGTCTTCGCGTGGCTTCACCATTGCCTGCCCGAGGGATGGCTATCTGGTGATCGGCGATGAAATCCTGGAGACGCCGATGGCCTGGCGTTCGCGCCACCAGGAACAGGATGCCTATCGCCCCCTGTTCAAGGAATACTTCCGCGCCGGCGCCCGCTGGACCAGCGCGCCACGCCCGCAGCTGACGGATGAGTTGTTCGACAACAACTACACCATCCCCGAAAAGGGCGAGCCGCTGCGCTATGTGGTCACAGAATTCGAGCCGGTGTTTGACGCGGCTGATTTTGTGCGCTGCGGCAAGGACTGGTTCTATTTCCTGTCCAACGTCACCAACAAGATGGGCGTGGAATGGCTGCGCCGGCATTTGGAGCCGCGCGGCATTCGGCTGCATGAACTGCCCGGTATCTGCCGCCAGCCCATGCATATTGACAGCAGCTTTGTGCCATTGGCGCCCGGCAAGGTGCTGATCAACCCCGAATACATCGATATCGAGCGCCTGCCGCCCATCCTGAAGAAGTGGGACGTGCTGATCGCGCCGAAGCCCGACCCCGTGGTCGATGACTGGCTGGTGAAGGTGTCCATGTGCTCGCCATGGATTTCCATCAACATCCTGAACCTGGACCAGAAGCGCATTGTCTGCGACGCCAGCCAACCCACCTTGCACAAGGCTTTGAGGGATTGGGGTTTTGAGCCGATGCCCATCCCTTTCATGACCTATGGCGCCTTCGGCGGCGCGTTCCATTGTGCCACTCTGGATGTGCGGCGCAGGGGCGGCCTGGAGAGCTATTTCTGATCCGCAAAAACTGTTCCGTTGTCGTGACGTTTGTGTCAGGCTGGCTTGACAGAGTGGCCCCAACGGCAACGTTAGCCTCCCCAATCGAGAGGACATGACCTGCCGATGGCGGCCGAAAAAAGCGTGGAGAGCCTGAGCTTCGAAGAAGCCTTGGCGGAGTTGGAGGGCATTGTGCGCGGTCTTGAAACCGGCAAGGGCGATTTGGCGCGCGCCGTCGCGGATTACGAACGTGGTGCCGCGCTCAAGCGGCATTGCGAGGCGAAGCTTGCCGAGGCGGAAGCGAAGGTGCAGGCGATCACGCTCGGGCCCGACGGCCCCAAACTGCGCCCGGTGGAATGACGATGAACGTGGTGATGCCCAGCCTCTCGCAAGCCCTGTCCGATGCTGCCGCCGAGGTGGAGCAGGCGCTCGACGCGCTGTTGCCCATGGCCGAGGGCGATGAAGCCCGCCTGTTCGAATCCATGCGCTATTCCGCCATGGGCGGCGGCAAGCGCATGCGCGCCTTTCTGGTGCTGGAGGCGGCGCGGCAGTTCAATGTCTCGCGCACTTCGGCGCTGCGTGTGGCCTGTGCGATGGAGATGATCCACGCCTATTCGCTGGTCCATGACGACCTGCCGGCGATGGACAATGACGATCTGCGTCGCGGCAAGCCCACCAATCACAAGGCCTTCGACGAAGCCACCGCGATCCTGGCGGGCGATTCGCTGCAATGCCACGCCTTCACCGTGCTGGCCGAGGAAGACACCCACCCCGACCCGGCGGTGCGGATCGAGCTGGTGCGGATCATTTCGCGCGCCTCAGGCCCGCGCGGCATGTGCGGCGGGCAGATGCTGGACATGATGGCCGAACAGGCCACGGCGCCG
This sequence comes from Acetobacteraceae bacterium, assembly GCA_027483125.1. Taxonomy (GTDB): domain Bacteria; phylum Pseudomonadota; class Alphaproteobacteria; order Acetobacterales; family Acetobacteraceae; genus Rhodovarius. The sequence continues at coordinate 1,965 of JAIXVH010000152.1, forward strand.
TTGGATGAAGCCGCGATCGGCCGATTGCAGACGCTCAAGACCGGCAAGCTGATCGAGGTCTCGGCCGATGCGGGCGCCGTGCTGGGCAAGGCCGGGTTGGCACAACGCCATGCGTTGGTGTCCTACGCGCGCGACCTGGGAGCGGCCTTCCAGATCGCCGATGATATCCTTGACGCCACCGTCTCCGCCGAGGAGATGGGCAAGGCCACCGGCAAGGATGCCGGTGCCGGCAAGGCGACCCTGGTTGGATTGCTGGGCCTGGAGCGTGCGCGCCTCCAGGCGGAGCGCCTGGTGGCGCAGGCGAAGGCGCATCTCGACGGCTTCGGCGACCGCGCGGACATGCTGCGCGCGCTTGCCGACTACACCATTGCCCGGAGGCACTGACATGGACCGCCCCAACACGCCGCTGCTCGATCGCGTGCGCATCCCGGCCGACATGAAGAATTTTTCCGCGGATCAGCTGAAGCAACTCGCCGATGAGTTGCGGGCGGAAACCATCTCGACCGTGTCAGTGACCGGTGGCCATCTGGGCTCGTCGCTGGGCGTCGTGGAGCTGACCGTGGCGATCCACGCCACCTTCGACACCCCGCGTGACCGACTGATCTGGGATGTGGGCCACCAGTGCTACCCGCATAAGATCGTCACCGGCCGGCGCGACCGCATCCGCACGCTGCGGCAGGGTGGCGGGCTGTCGGGCTTCACCAAGCGCAGCGAGAGCGAATACGACCCATTTGGTGCGGCGCATTCCTCGACCAGCATTTCCGCGGGCCTTGGCATGGCTGTCGCCGCTGACCTGAAGGGCGAGACCGACCGGCACTGCATTGCCGTCATCGGCGATGGCTCCATGTCCGCCGGCATG
>JAIXVH010000134.1 GCA_027483125.1 Acetobacteraceae bacterium
ACCCGCCAAGCTGCGCGTGAAGCAGGGCGGCGGCACAGCCGGGCATAACGGCCTGCGCGACATGCAGCGCGCACTCGCCACGCCCGATTTCGGCCGCGTGCGCTTAGGGATCGGCCATCCCGGCGACAAAGCGCGGGTAACCGGCCATGTGCTGGGCAATTTCGCCAAGGATGAGGATTGGGTCAGCCCGCTGCTGGATGCGGTGGCCGATGCCGCACCCCTGCTGGCCGAAGGTCGCATGGCCGATTTCGCGACGCGTGTGGCGCTGTTGACGGCGCCGTCGGTCGACAAAAAAGCCTAACCCTCCAACCGCACATTCGCCACCCGCGCAACCTCGGCCCATTTGGCCATTTCGCTGCGGATGAAGGCGCCGAATTCCTCGGGCGTGGTGGGGTCCGGGATGGCGGCCAGGTCGGTCATGCGCTGGATGATCGCGGGCTCGCGCAGCACCGCCACCACCTCGCGGTTGATGCGCTCGATCACCGGCACGGGCGTGCCTGCCGGCGCGATCACGCCCGACCAGCCCGCACCCGAGAAGCCCGGCACCACCGTCTCGGCGATGGTCGGCACATCGGGCAGGGCGGCCATCCGATAGGCGGTGGTGATGGCCAGCGCCCGCGCCCGGCCCGAGCGCACATGCGGCAGGGCACTGGCCGTGCTGTCGAACATCAGCTGCACATTGCCCGCGATGAGATCGGCGATCGCCGGCCCCGAACCGCGATAGGGCACATGCTGCATGCGCAGGCCCGCGCGGTGCGCGAACATCTCGGCCGTCATGTGCTGCGCCGTGGCGGGGCCCGCGGAGGCGAAGGTCTGCCCGGGATTGGCGCGGATATGCGCGATCAGTTCCTGGATGGTCTGCGGCGCGAAACCGGGGTGGCAGATCACCAGCAGCGGCACCACGAAGATATTGGTGATGGGGGCGAAATCGCGCTCCGGGTCATAGGGCAGGCGGGCGACGACCGCGGGGTTCACGCCCAGCGTGCCGGAGGTGCCGATGCCCAGCGTGTAGCCATCGGCCGCCGCGCGCGCGACCGCCTCCATGCCCACCGCGCCAGCGCCGCCGGCGCGGTTTTCCACCACCACGCGCTGCGGCCAGCGGCGGGAGAGTTCATCAGCCACCACCCGCGCAAACACATCCGCCGCCTGGCCGGGCGGAAAGGGCACGATCATGCGCACCGGGCGGGAGGGAAAGGCATCCTGCGCCAGCACCGGGGCCGCGAGCAGGGCGGGCGCAACCAAAGCGGCGCGGCGGGTCAGGCGCATTGGGACCTCCATTTTGTCATACAGGCTGCACCACAATGCATCTCGGCGCCAAGTATCAAAGCCTTGCGCGGCCCCACCCGGCGCGACAGGCTGGCCGCATGGCAACACGCAGGGCATGGCTGGCCAGGGTCGCGGCGGTGGGCGGGGCCAGCGCCGCGCTCACCCTGCTGGCGGCGATGCGGCCTGCCACCGCCGCCGGCCCGCGCCCCGTATTGCGGCCGCTGGCGGGGCAGCGCGTGCTGGTGCTGGGGGCGGGCATTGCCGGGCTGGTGGCCGCGCTCGAACTGCACCGCGCCGGCGCCAGCATCACCGTGCTGGAAGCCGATCGGCGCATCGGTGGCCGCAGCCTGACCCTGCGCGAGGGCTTCTCGCCCGGCCAGTATTTCAACGCCGGCCCCGCGCGCATCCCGCAGCACCATGCCGCCATTCTGGGCTATGCGCGCGAATTCGCCGTGCCCATGCAGGTGCTGGTGAATGACAACCGCGCAGCACCGCTGGCCGGCGGCACGCTGGGCGAGGCCCGCGCCAACCTGCAAGGCGTGGTCGCGGAACTGGCGCTGAAGGCGCTGGGCGCGGGGCTGCTGGAGCAGCCCATCACACCGGCCGAGATCGAGCGCCTGGCCGGCCTGCTGCGCGGCTTCGGCGCGCTGGACGCAGCCGGCCGCTGGCGCGGCAGCGCGCGCGCCGGCTGGCCGCTTCTGCCTGGCATGGCGCCGGGCACCCCGCGGCCGCCCTTGCCGCTGGCCGTGCTGCTGCAGCCTGGCATCGGCCAGGCGGTGAGCTTCGCCGAGGGGATCAACTACGCCGCCACCATGCTGGCGCCGGCGGGCGGGATGGACATGATCGCCCGCGCGCTGGCGGCGGCCCTGCCGGCCGGGATGATCCGGCTGGGCGCGGCGGTGACGGGCCTCGACCCCGCGGCCGGCCTGGTGCGGCTGGCCGATGGCCAGGTGCTGGGCGCCGAGCACATCATCTGCGCGCTGCCCCCGCGCCTGGCCGCGCGGCTGGAGGGCTGGTCCGCGCCACGCCGCGCAGCACTGGCCGCCGTGCCGCAGGAGAATGCCGCCAAGCTGGGCCTGGAAGCGCCGCGCTTCTGGGAGGCGCAGGGCATCTATGGCGGCATTGCCTGGCTGCCAGGACGGATGTCCCAGCAGCTCTGGTATCCCTCGGAAGGGTTTCACAGCGCGCGTGGCGTGCTGGTCGGCGCCTATATCTGGGATGATGCGCTGGCCACGCGGTTTGGCGCGCTGTCACCCGCGCAGCGTCGTGCCGCGGTGCTGGCCGATGCCGCGCCGCTGCACCGGGAGCTGGCTGGGCTTGCGGGCGCCGATGCCTCGGTGGTGTGGAATGACATGCCCTGGGCCGGGGCCGCCTGGGCGGAATGGACGGATGCCGCGCGCGCCGCGCTGCTGCCGGAATTGCTGCGGCCTGAGGGGCGGGTGCGGCTGGCGGGTGACTGGCTCAGCAGCATTCCGGGCTGGCAGGAAGGGGCGGTGGCCAGCGCCTGGCAGGCGGTGGGCGCTTTGGGTGGGTAGGCGCGCTACCCCGGCGATGTTTCATGTGAAACATTTCCTAAATCAGGAACCGTTTCACGCAGCAGGGCTTCAATCGCGCTTTCATCATCCCAGGCCAGCGCCACCGTCACCACGGTGATCGCGGCATGGAAGCGGGCGGGCACGCGGACAATGTCCTTGCGGGTGGTGACCACCGTGGCGCGCGCGGCAACCGCTTGTTTCAGAAGGGTTTCGATGTCGCTGTCATCATAGGGGTAGTGGTCGGCGAAGGCGGCCTTGCCGGCCAGCTGCGCCCCGGCCTCGGTCAAGGTCGCGAAGAATTTGGACGGGTTGCCGATGCCGCAAAAGGCGAAGACCGAGCGCCCGGCCAGCGCCTGGGCTTCCGGGCCCGGCACCAGGCGGGCGCGCAGCACGGGCAGGCTTGGCGGCAGGGCGGCCAGCGCGCCGGTGTCATCGGGGCCGATCAGCACGGCGGCCTGGCAGCGCGCGGCGGCCGCGGCCACGGGTTCGCGCAGGGGGCCTGCCGGGATCACATGCCCATTGCCAAAGCCGAAACTGCCATCGATTGTCATCAGGGATAGGTTTTTGATCAGGGTCGGGTTTTGCAGCCCGTCATCCATCACGATGGCCTGCGCGCCCTGCGCCACGGCCAGCCTGGCGCCCGCCGCACGGTCGCCCGAGACCCAGGTTGGCGCGGTATGCGCCAGGATCAGCGCCTCATCGCCCACATCGCGCGCCGAATGCCGCTCCAGGCTGACGCCGACCGGGCCGCTGATGCGCCCGCCATAGCCGCGCAGCAGGAAATGCGCGGCAATCCCGCGCGCGGCGAGCCTTTCGCCGATATCACGCGCCAGCGTGGTCTTGCCCGCGCCGCCCGCCGTTGCATTGCCGCAGCAGATGACGGGGATGGGCGCCTGCCAGCCGGGCTTGGCCACGCGCCGCGCGGTGGCGCCGGCATAGATCGCGGCGATGGGGCTCAGCAGCAGGGGCAAGGCCCCCCCACCGCCGGACCAGAATCCTGGTGCGCGCATCAAGGGCTGATAGGTTCCTGTTCCTGTTGCGGCGCCGGCAATTCGGCCGGGCGCAGCCATTGCGCAATCCTCTCGGCCAGCAATTCAGCGGTGCCCGCGGAATGGCTGGCGACGCGGCGTCCGGCTTCTGCCATGTTCGCTGCGTCTTCCGAATGGATTAGCACATCGGCCACCGCCCGCGCCAGCGTCGCGGCGTCGGGCGGGTCCACACGGCGGGCGGCCCCTTCTTCCAGCAGATCGGCCACGCGGTCGGCGAAGTTGCCGGTATGCGGGCCGAGCAGGATGGGGCAGCCCAGCCGGGCGGGTTCCATCGGGTTCTGACCGCCATGCGGCACCAGGCTGCCGCCCACCAGCGCCACATCCGCCAGGCGATAGAACAGGCCAAGCTCGCCCAGCGTGTCGGCGATGAGCAGGCCCGCGACCGGCGCGCCCTGGCTGCGGCGCGGGGCCCCGGTCTCGGCCGCGATCTCGGCGCCGCGATCGGGGTGGCGCGGCACGATCACCGTGCGCAGCTTGGGGAATTGCGCCACCAGCAGATGATGCGCGGCGGCGATCACCGCTTCCTCGCCGGGGTGGGTCGAGGCTGCGACGAAAACCGGCCCGCCATCGCGCAATGCGGCCAATTCGGAGGCGTCATGCGGCAGCGGCGGCGCGGAGAGCTTGAGGTCGCCAGAATGCAGCATGTCCCGCGCGCCCAAGGCCCGCAGCCGCACCTCATCACCCGGCGTCTGCGGCTGCACCAGGTCGAAGCTGCGCAGGATGCGGCGCGCGAGGCCGGGCGCGAGGCGCCCCCAGCGCTCGGCCGAACGGGCGGACATGCGCGCATTCACCAGGGCCAGCTTCACCCGCACATGCCGCGCGGCCAGGATGGTGTTGGGCCAGAGCTCGCTCTCGATGAACACCGCCGCGTCCGGCTTCCAGCCGGCAAGAAACCGCGCGACCCAGGCCAGGCGGTCGATGGTGGCGTAGCGGTGGCGCCAGCGGCCGGCGAGGCTCGCGGGCATGCGGCTTTCCAGCAATTTCGCGCTGGTCACCGTGCCGGTGGTGACCAGGAATTGCGCTTCGGGCAGCCGCTCGGCCAGTGCCTCGATCAGCGGGATCAGGGCCTGGCTCTCGCCGACCGAGGCGCCATGCAGCCAGATCAGCTGGCCCTCGGGGCGCTCGGCGCCATGGCCATAGCGTTCCGACAGGCGCGCGGGGTCTTCCTTGCCGCGGCGGGCGCGCAGCCGCAGCCAGAGCGGGATGAAGGGGCCTGCCGCACTGGTCAGGCCATGCCAGATGAGGCTCATGCGGGTGTGAGCTTAAACCTTGCGGGGATGGCGGCTAGACGTTGAACCGGAACAGCATCACATCCCCGTCCTTCACCACATATTCCTTGCCTTCGACGCGCATCTTTCCCGCTTCCTTGGCCGCCTGTTCGCCGCCGAGTGCCACGTAATCCGTATAGGCGATGGTCTCGGCGGCGATGAAGCCGCGCTCGAAATCGCCATGGATGACGCCGGCGGCCTGGGGCGCCTTCATGCCCTTGATGATGGTCCAGGCGCGGGATTCCTTGGGGCCTGCGGTGAAATAGGTGATGAGCCCGAGCAGGTCGTGGCCGGCGCGGATGATGCGGTCCAGGCCGCTATCTTCCAGGCCGAGCGAGGAGAGGAATTCGGCGCGGTCATCGGCCGCCATCTGGCTGATCTCGGCCTCGATCGCGGCGGAGACCACCACGGCGCGCGCGCCCTCCCGCGCCGCCTGTTCGGCCACGCGCGCGCTATGGGCGTTGCCGGTAGCAGCCGATGCCTCCTCGACATTGCACACATAGAGCACGGGTTTGGTGGTCATCAGTTGCAGGCGGCGGGCATTCTCCTCCTCACCGGCGGGCACCGCGGTGCGGGCGGGGCGGCCGGCCTGGAGGGCTGCGATCAGCGGCTCGGACAGCGCCATCTGCGCCTGGGCTTCCTTGTCGCCACCGCGCGCCTTCTTGGCGAGCGTGACCTGGCGCTTCTCCAGGCTGTCGAGGTCGGCCAGCATGAGTTCGGTTTCCACCGTCTCGGCATCGCGGATCGGGTCCACGCTGCCTTCGACATGGGTGATGTCGCCATCCTCGAAGCAGCGCAGGACATGGATGATGGCATCCACCTCCCGGATATTGGCCAGGAACTGGTTGCCCAGCCCCTCCCCGCGCGAGGCACCGCGGACCAGGCCGGCGATATCCACGAATTCCAGGCTGGTCGGCACCACCTTCTGGCTTTTGGCGATGCGCGCGAGATCATCCAGCCGCGGGTCGGGCACGCCCACGCGGCCCACATTGGGCTCGATGGTGCAGAAGGGGTAGTTGGCCGCCTGCGCCGCGGCCGTCTGCGTCAGCGCGTTGAAAAGCGTGGACTTGCCGACATTCGGCAGGCCCACAATGCCGCAATTGAAACCCATGGATGCGCCCGTTCATGCGAAGTTCGGCGCAGCCTTTCGCATGGCGCGTCGCGGCGTGGAAGGGCGGCTCACCCCGCCAGGGCGGCCGCCAGTTCCTCCACCATGATCGAGGCGGCGATTCGCGCCGCGCCATCATCGGTGGGCAGGGCGAGTGCCGCCGCGCGCAGCGCGGGCAGCAGGGAAGCCGCCGGCAGGCCCGCGCGTTCGGCCGCGCGGCGCAGGTGCTGCGCTGCATCACTGCCGGAGATGCTCTCTGCCGCCTCCAGCAGCAGCGCGGCGCGGATCGCGGCATCGCTCGCCGCCTGCGCCACGCCGCGCGCGCGGCGCACATCGCTGATCGGGCCGGCATCGGTGGGGCCCGGCAGGCAGGCGCGCAAGCCAGCAGCGGCCTGCGCCAGCGTCGCGGCCTGGGCCTGCAAGGCGACAGACAGCGCCGCCGCCGCATTGGCCTGGTCGGCCAGCCCCGGCGCGCCGAAGCCGAAATCCTCGTCCTGCATCATCGTTCCTGACCTGTGGTGGGGGCGGGCGGCGAGATGTTCTAGCTCAGCGCCGCCCGTTCATACTGCACCGGCCAGGCCGCCTGCGCACCCAGCGCGCGCGCGGCGGCGAGCGGCCAATGCGGCTCGGCCATCAGCTTGCGGCCCATGATGATCAGGTCCGCGCGGCCATTGGCCAGGATTTCCTCGGCCAGGTCCGGCGTGTTGATCATGCCCACCGCGCCGGTCGCGATGCCCGCGCCGCGCTTCACGGCCTCCGCGAAGGGCACCTGGTAGCCGGGGCTCGGGCGGATCTTCTGCCGCGGGTCGAGGCCGCCGGTGGTGCAGTCGATCAGATCCACCTCGCCGGTCGCGGCGAGCGCGCGGGAGATGGCGATGGCGTCCTCGGTGGTCAGCCCGCCATCCACCCAATCCACGCAGGAGAGGCGCACGAACAGCGGCAGTTCCGCGGGCCATTCGCTGCGCACGGCGGCGACGCATTCCAGCAGGTAGCGCGTGCGGTTCTCGATGCTGCCGCCGTATTCGTCATCGCGTGTGTTGGACAAAGGCGAGAGCCATTCATGCAGCAGGTAGCCATGGCCGGCATGCAGCTCGATGATCTGGAACCCGGCCTCGCGCGAGAACTTCGCCGCGCGCGCGAATTCGCCGGCCACCCGCGCCATGTCCTGGCGGTCCATCGCGCGGGGGATGTTGTTGCCCGCAGCGAAGGGCAGGGCGGATGGTGCCAAGGGTTCCCAGCCGCCCTCGCCGATCGGGATCGGGCCGGAGCCTTCCCAGGGCCGGCGCACGGAAGCCTTGCGCCCGGCATGCGCCAGCTGGATCGCCGGCACCGCACCCTGGGCTGCGATGAATTCCACGATCCGCGCCAGCCCATCGCGCTGCGCCTCGTTCCACAGGCCCAGGCAATTGGGCGTGATGCGGCCCTCGGGCGAGATATGCGTGGCCTCGGTGCAGATGATGCCCGCACCGCCGATCGCGCGCGCGCCCAGATGCACCATGTGCCAGTCATTGGGCATGCCATCGGTGCTGGAATACTCGCAGAGCGGCGAGAGCATGATGCGGTTCTTCGCCGTGACACCGCGCCAGGTGATGGGCCGGAACAGGAAGGGGTCCGAGAGCGGCCGCTGCACGCGCCGCGCATCTTCACCCGCGCCAGGATTGACCGCCATCAGTCTGTCGCCATCGCGCGCACATAGGAACCGGGCGCGTCTTCCAGCGCCTTCAGCTTGCCGTCGCCGGGCTGGCGCGCGGGCACCATCGCCTTGTCCTGCGCGGTGATCCAGCGGTGCCAATCCGGCCACCAGGAGCCTGCCAGTTCGGTCGCGCCATTGAACCATTCATCGGGGTCGGCGGGCAGGTTGTCGTTGATCCAGTGGCTGTACTTGCCGCCCTCGGGCGGGTTCACCACGCCGGCGATATGGCCGGATGCGGCGAGCACGAAACGCACCGGGCCGGAGTAGAGCTGCGTGCCGCGATAGGTGCTTTTCCACGGCGCGATGTGATCCTCGCGCGTGGAGATCATGTAGGTCGGCACCTTGATTTTTCGCAGGTCGATCTTGGTGTTCAGCAGCTCGATCGCGCCCTGCTTGCACAGGTCGTTCTGCTGATACATGCGGCGCAGATAGAAGCTGTGCATCTTCGCCGGCATGCGCGTGGAATCATCGTTCCAGTAGAGCAGGTCGAAGGGGAAGGGGTCCTGGCCCATCAGGTAGTTGTTGACCACGAAGGACCAGATCAGGTCATTGGCGCGCAGCATGTTGAAGGTGGTCGCCATCTCGCGCCCCTCCAGATAGCCACGCTTGTTCATCTTGGTTTCCAGCCCCTTGAGCTGTTCCTCATCGATGAAGACGCCAAGCTCGCCGGGCTGTTCGAAATCGGTCAGCGTGACGAAATAGGTGGCCGACTTGATGCGCGTGTCGCGCTTGGTGGCCAGATACGCCAGCGTGGTCGCCAGCAGCGTCCCGCCCAGGCAGTACCCGATGCAGTTCACGCCCTTCTCGCCGGTGGCCTGCTCCACCGCATCGACGGCGGCCAGCACGCCTTCCTTCATGTAGTCATCGAAGCCCTTCTGGGCCAGGCGCGCATCCGGGTTCACCCAGGAGACGCAGAACACCGTGTGCCCCTGCTCGACCGCCCAACGAATAAAACTGTTCTTCGGGCGCAGATCCAGGATGTAGAACTTGTTGATCCAGGGCGGGAAGATCAGCAGGGGGCGCTTGAGCACCTTGGCCGTGGTCGGCGTGTATTGCACCAGCTGCATCAGGTCGTTCTGGTACACGACCTTGCCGGGGGTGACGGCGATGTTCTCACCCACCTTGAACTTGCTGTCATCCGTCATGCGGATGCGCAGCTTGCCCTTGCCGCGCTCCATATCGGCCAGCAGGTTGGACAGGCCCTTGAGCAGGTTCGCCCCCCCGGTCTCGGCGGTGCGGCGCAGCACCTCGGGGTTGGTCATGACGAAATTGGCCGGGCTCATCGCATCGACGAATTGGCGGGTGTAGAAATCCACCTTCTGCGCCGTCTTCTCATCCAGCCCATCGGTCTTCTGCACCACATCGGTGAAGAAGCGGCTGGAGAGCAGGTAGGACTGCCGGATGAAGTCGAACACCTCGTTCTCGCGCCAGGCATCATCCTTGAAGCGGCGGTCGCCCTTGGCTTCGTCGATCACCGCCGGCGTGCTCTCGCCGCCCAGCATGCGGCGCGCGGTGTTGGACCACAGCGTCAGGTAATCCTGCCAGAAGCCCATCTGCGCCTGCATCAGCTGCGCCGGGTTGGCCATCATGCGCGCGGTCATTTCCATGAAGGCATGGCCCAGATTCAGCGGGTCGGGGCTGTGCTCCTCCTCCGACTGGCGGCGCAGGAAATCGGCGACGATGCGCTGCCCGCGCTCGGCCACATCGGCCATGGTGCGCGTGACCAGCGCGGGGTCAGGCAGGGCGAATTGCGGGGTCTCGGGTCCGGGTTTGTCGGCCATGCGCTTTGCGTCCTTGCTGCAACCCCTTCCATGCGGGGCCGCATCCGGGCAAACCCTTCAGCATGACCAGGAGCTTTCCCGACCACCCTAGGAAAACGGGCTTGCGGAAGCAAGCTTGGACACTGGTTTTTCTGGCCTTTCTGGGCGGCTGTGACGCGGCCGAGCGCATCGCCCGCGGCGGTGTGGTGGGTGTGAACCTGGCCGATCGTGCGCCGCCGCCGGGGCTGGATGCGCCTTGGGGCAATCTCGGCCAGGTGCCGGCGCGCCCCGACCGGCCGGACCCGCAGATGCGCCGCGCGCTGGATGCTTCGCTGGTGGCAGACCGTGCGGCGGCGGCCGATCCGCTGGGCCCGCGCGCAACGCCGGCCGCAGCGGGCCAGGCGCTGGGCGGCGAGGTGCCGATCCCAAGCGGCCCGCCCGCGCGCGCGGCATTGCGCGCTGCACCGCCTGTGCCCTGGGGACGGGCTGCGCGGCCTGAGCCGGTGCCGGAGATCGGCGTGGCGCCGGCCCTGCCGATGCCCGATTTGCTGGCACCGGCGCCGCCGGTGTTGCGTTAAGCACCCTCGCGCCCCGCCCCGCCCGCTGCTACACCCACCCCATGCCTGGAATCGCCACCATCCGCGCCGCACGAGCTACCCGCCCATCCGTCTGACCCACGGACGGATGGGACGCACCCGCAGCGCCATTCCAAGCCTTCCAGAAAGCCCAGACAATGCCTGAAGAATTCCACCGTATCCGCCGCCTGCCGCCCTATGTCTTCGCCGAGGTGAATGGCGCCAAGGCCAAAGCCCGCGCCGCGTCCGAGGACGTGATCGACCTGGGCATGGGCAACCCCGACAGCCCGACGCCGCCGCATATCGTGGCCAAGCTGGTGGAAGCCGTGCAGGACCCGCGCACGCATCGCTATTCCACATCCAAGGGCATTCCCGGCCTGCGCCGGGCGCTGGCCGGCTATTACGACCGCCGCTTCGGCGTGAAGCTGGACCCGGAGACGGAAGTGGTGGCCACGCTGGGCAGCAAGGAAGGCCTGGCCAATCTGGCGCAGGCGATTTCCTCTCCCGGCGATACCATCCTGGTGCCCAACCCTTCCTACCCGATCCACCAGTTCGGCTTCATCATCGCAGGCGCGTCCGCCCGCAGCATTCCCTACACGCCGGATGACGCGATGCTCGAAGCCATCGCGCGCGCCTGCAAGCACAGCGTGCCCAAGCCCACCGCCGTGATCGTGAACTTCCCCTCGAACCCGACAGCCCTTCTGGCCAGCCGCGAATTCTACAAGGAATTGGTGGCGTTGTGCCGCCGGCATGAGCTGTTCATCCTCTCGGACCTCGCCTATGCCGAGCTGTATTTCGACGACAACAACCCGCCCCCCTCCGTGCTGGAAATCGAAGGGGCGAAGGACATCACGGTGGAATTCACCTCCATGTCCAAGACCTACAACATGGCCGGCTGGCGCATGGGGTTTGCGGCCGGCAATCCGCGGTTGATCTCGGCACTCGCACGCGTGAAATCCTACCTGGACTATGGCGCCTTCACGCCGATCCAGGTGGCCGCCACCGCCGCGCTCAACGGCCCGCAGGATTGCGTGGCGCAGATGCGCGCCGAATACCGCGAACGCCGCGACATCCTGATCAAGGGTCTGCATGCCGCCGGCTGGGATGTGCCCAGCCCCGATGGCTCGATGTTCGCCTGGGCGCCGATCCCCGAGCGTTACCGGCATATGGGCAGCGTCGATTTCTCCAAGCTGCTGCTGGCCAAGGCGAAGGTGGCGGTGGCCCCCGGCCTGGGCTTCGGCGAGCATGGCGACACCCATGTGCGCATCGCGCTGGTCGAGAATTCGCACCGCATCCGCCAGGCGCTGCGCGGCATTCGCGGCTTCCTGCAAGGCGACAACGCCGCACCTGTCGAGGAGAACATCAGCGCATGAAACCTCTATCCGTTGGTGTCGCTGGCCTGGGCACGGTCGGCGCGGGCGTGGTGAAATTGCTGCGCGACAATGCGGAACTGATCGCCGCGCGCGCGGGGCGGCCGATCGCCGTGACCGCCGTCTCCTCGCGCGATCGTCGCCGCGATCGCGGCGTGCCGGTCGATGGCCTGCGCTGGTATGAGGATGCGACGGCGCTCGCCGCCGATGCGGGCGTGGATTTGGTGGTCGAGACCATCGGCGGTTCCGAAGGCACCGCGCGCGCACTGGTCGAGGCGGCACTGGCCGCCGGCAAGCCCGTGGTCACCGCGAACAAGGCGCTGCTCGCGCTGCATGGCCGCGCGCTGGCCGCGATGGCCGAACAGCGCGGCGTGGCCCTGGCCTTCGAGGCCGCGGTGGCCGGCGGCATCCCCGCCATCAAGGCGGTGCGCGAGGGGTTGGCCGCCAACCAGATCCGCCGCGTGGCCGGCATCCTGAACGGCACCTGCAACTACATCCTGACCGAGATGCGCACCCGCGGCCTGCAATTCGCCGAGGTCCTGCATGAGGCGCAGAAGCTCGGCTATGCCGAAGCCGACCCGTCCTTCGACATCGATGGCGTGGATGCGGCGCATAAGCTCGCCATCCTGGCGGCACTCGCCTTCAACCGCCCGGTGGATTTCTCGGAACTGCATGTGGAGGGCATCCGCGCGGTCTCCGCGGTGGATATCGCCATGGCGGACGCACTGGGCTTCCGCATCAAGCTGCTCGGCATCGCAACGCGCACGGAAGCCGGCGTCTCGGCCCGGGTGCATCCCTGCATGGTGCCGGTGGCCAGCCCGATTGCGCGCGTCGATGGCGTGTTCAACGCCGTGGTGGCTGAGGGCGATGCGGTGGGCCGCGTGATGCTCGAAGGCCGCGGCGCCGGTGCCGGCCCCACTGCAAGTGCCGTGGTGGCTGACATCATCGACATCGCGCGCGGCCGCGTCACACCCGTCTGGGGCGCGGGCGCCGATGCGCTGTCTGCCGCGCCCGCGCTGCCCATGGAACGCCACCGCGGCGCCTATTACCTGCGCCTGATGGTGGTGGACCGCCCCGGCGTCATCGCGGATGTCACCGCCGTGCTGCGCGATGCCGCGATCTCGATGGAATCCATGCTGCAACGCGGCCGCGCGCCGGGTGAAGCTGTGCCCGTCGTGGTCACCACGCATGAATGCGAGGAAGCAGCGATGCAGCGCGCCATCACCCGCCTGGCGGCACTTGATTCCGTGCTGGAGCCGCCGGCGCTGATCCGCATCGAAACGCTGTGATCCGCGCGCTGCTCGCGCTGGCTTTGCTGGTCGCCCCCGCCCGCGCGGCGGATTGGACCGGCATCTGGGGCGGCAGCTATGTCTGCGCGCAGGGCGATACCGGCCTGGCCCTGCATCTGCGCGAGCGCGTCGATGGCACGGTCGGCGCCATCGCGCATTTCTTCCCGCTGCCGCACAACCCGTTGGTTTCCGAGGGCTGCTACGAGATGCAGGGCCGGCCGCAAGGCGACGAACTCGCGCTGCAATCCGGCCGCTGGCTGCTGCGGCCGCCCAACTACTTCACGACCGACATCATCGGCCGCATGACCTTGGCGCCCGATGCCCGCCGTTATGTCGGCCGCGTGCTCGGCCTGGGCTGCACGCTGTTCGTGGTGCGCGAGGCTGCACCGGTGCCACCCTTGCCCGCCGCCTGCCGGCCGGATGCCGTGCTGTCGATGCGCTGAGCCATCTCGCGCGGCCCACTGGGGCCGCTGCCGATGGGTTGATGCATCTCGCGCGGCCCTTGCGGGCCGCTGCCGATGGGGGTCAACCCGCCGCCAATTCCCGCAGCGCCACCGCCACCAGCGCCGCCGCGCCATGCGGGATCGCCTCGTCATTGAAGTCGTATTTCGGGTGGTGCAGATCCGCACCCCCACCATTGCCGACATTCAGGAAAGCCCCCGGCACTTCCTGCAGGAAATAGGCGAAATCCTCGCCGCCCATGCTGGCCTCCTGCACGCGGTCCAGCGCGGATTCGCCGGCCAGTTCCGCCACCGCATCGCCGAAGCGAACAGCATGCTCGGCGCTGTTCACCAAAGGCGGGGTCAGCACGCGGAAATCCAGCGCCGCACGGCAGCCGAAGCCGCTCGCCACACTTTCCGCCAGGCGCTCCATCCGTTCGCGCACCAGCTCCGTCACCGCCACATCGAAGGTGCGCACCGTGCCGAACAGCCGCACCTGGTCCGGGATCACGTTATAGGCGCGGCCGGTCTCCATGCCGGTCACGCTCAGCACCGCGCGGGCATGCGGCGAGACATTGCGCGCCACCACTGATTGCAGCGCCGAGACCAGTGCGGCACCCGCCACCACCGGGTCATGCGTGACCTCCGGCCGCGCCGCATGGCCGCCCTTGCCCTGCACATGGATGTCCCAGAAGGTCACGCCGGCCAGCATCGGCCCCGCGCGCAGCGCGAAATGCCCCACCGGCAGGCCGGGCTTGTTGTGCAGCGCGTAGATCGCATCACAGGGGAAACGCGCCAGCGCGCCATCCTTCAGCATGGCCGGGCCACCGCCGCCGACTTCCTCGGCCGGCTGGAAGAACAGGTGCACGCTGCCTTCGAAATCGCGATTCTCCGCCAGATGCCGCGCGGCCGCCAGCAGCATGGTGGTGTGCCCGTCATGGCCACAGGCATGCATGCGGCCAGGGTTGGTACTGGCGTGGGAAAACGCGTTCGCCTCCTGCATGGGCAGCGCGTCCATATCGGCGCGCAGCCCCACCGTGCGCGGCGAATTGCCGCCGCGCGCGCCGCGGATCACGCCGACCAACCCTGTGCCGCCAATGCCGCGATGCACCTCGATGCCCATGGCTTCCAGCCGTTCGGCGACCAGGGTGCTGGTGCGGACCTCCTCGAAGGCGGTCTCGGGGTGGGCGTGGAAATCGCGCCGCCAGGCGGTGTATTCCGGCAGATGCCGGGCGATCTCGTTGACCAGGCTCATGGCTTGCGCTCCAGCAATATCCGCGCGAGGCGGTCGAATTCCGCAACATCCAGCGTCTCGGCGCGGCGCTCGCCGCTGATGCCCGCGGTCTCCAGCAGCGCCTCCGCGCCACCCAGCGACTTCAGGCTGCCGCGCAGCATTTTCCGGCGTTGCCCGAAGGCGGCCGCGGTCAGCTTCTCCATCGCCGCCAGCAACGCCGCCGGGGGCTGTTCCGCATGCGGCACCAGCGACACCACCGCCGAATGCACCCTCGGCGGCGGGTGAAACGCGCCGGGTGGCAGATGCATCACCACCTGGCAGCGGCACAGCCATTGGCACAGCACCGCGAGCCTTCCGTAATGCTCGCTATCGGGGGCGGCGACGATGCGCTCGGCCACTTCCTGCTGGAACATCAGGGTCAGTTTTTCCCAGGCCGCCGCCTGCCGCAGCCAGCCGATCAGCAAGGGCGTGCCGACATTATAGGGCAGGTTCGCCACCACCTGGCGGGGTGCCGCCAGCGCGGTGCCGTCCAGCGTCAAGGCATCCTGGTGCAGCACCGTCAGCCGCGGGTCGGTGATCTCGGCCAGGGCGGCGATGGCGCGCCGGTCCAGCTCGCATGCGGTCAGGCTGGCCAGGCCCGTGCCCAGCAGCGCGCGTGTCAGCCCGCCGGGGCCAGGCCCCACCTCCAGCACATGCCGGCCCGTGAGGTCTCCGGGCAATGCGGCGATGCGCGCGCACAAGCCCATATCCAGCAGGAAATGCTGCCCGAGCGCCTTGCGCGGCGCCAGATCATGCCGCGCGATGACGTCGCGGAGCGTGGCGTCTATGCCCAATTCACGCCCGGGTTTCGATGATCGCGCGGCGGCGCAATTCGCGCTGCAACTGGCGCGAGACCACTTCGACGCGGTCGCGCAGGATCGCGTCGCGCGCCTGGGCCGCGGGCAGGGCGGCGGCATTGCCCGGCGCCTCGGATGGCTGGCGGCGTTCGCGTGAGCAGACCATCACCATCGCCACGCCATCGGGCGCGATCAGCGGCTGCGTCGCCTGGCCGATCGGCTGGCGCGCCAGCAGGCTGCGCAGTTGCGGCGGGTTCAGCGATTCCAGCACCACCTCACCGGGGTTCAGTGGCCGGTTGGGCGAGGTCACGCCCCGGGCTGCCTGTTCGAAGGCCTCGCAGCCACGGGCGGTGCTGGAGATGCGGGCGGCACGCTCGACCACGGCGCGCTGTTCTGGCGTGGGGTTTTGCGGGTCGAGCCGGCCGGGGAAGGGGATGAACATCTGGCGCAAGGTCAGCACCGTCGCACCGGCGGCAGGCGCGCCTGCGGTCTGCACCGCGCCACCCTCGCGCCGCGCGCGCAGCGTCACGATCTGGAAGCCGCCGGGCACGCGCATCGGGTTGGAAATCGCACCCGCCGGCATGCGCGTGACGACCGAGGCCACCTGCGGGTCCAGCCGCGATTCCGGCTGCCAGCCCAGATCGCCGCCCTGCAAGGCGGTCTGGCTCTGGCTGAACTGCGTCGCGGCCACAGCGAAGGGCAGGCCGCGGCGCAGCTGCGCGGTGACGTCTTCGACGAAGCGGCGCGTATCGGCCTCGGTCGCGGGGTCATCGACGGGGATGAAGATCTCGCCCACCAGGAATTCGGTGCCGCGGGCGCGGGCCGCGAGATTGGCGTTGAAGGCCGCGACATCGGCATCCGACGGTTCGGCATTCGGGCCCAGCTGCTGGCGCAGCAGGCGGCCCCAGCCGATCTGCGCGCGGATCTGGTCGATCATGGTGCGCGGCTGGATGCCCAGCAGCCGCAGCTGCTGCAACAGCGCGCCGCGCGGCAGGTTGTTGCGGCGTTCGATATCGGCCAGCGCCTCGGCCACGTCATTGTCGCTCACCAGGATCTGCCGGCGCTGCACTTCCTGCAGGCGCAGCTTCTCATCGACCAGCAGGCGGGTGATCTGCGAGCCCAGGCGGTCCAGCTGCTCGGGCGTGGCCGCGAAGCCCGCATTCAGCGCGAAAAGCCGCGCGCGCGAGCGCACTTCCAGCGTGGTCACGATATCGGCGTTGACCACGGTGACGATGCGGTTGCGCGGGCCGGGCGGCAGCTCGGCGGCGGTGGCGGGAAGGGCGGGCGGGCGGGTTTGCGCCATGGCGGGCATGGCGGCCAGCGCGGCCAGAATCGCAAGAACGGGAACGAACATCCGCGCTTCTTAGACCCGCAGGGGCCGGCTGGAAACCGTCGTTACGCCGCAAGCCACCAAACCGCCCCGGTCGCGCCCAGGCCGGCGAGCAGCGCCGCCAGCACACGCTCGCCCGGGGCCAGCAGCACCGCCAGCGCCGCCACCGCGCCGGCCAGCCGCGCAGGCCAGGGGATGGCAGCCAGCGCGCCCGCCGGCGCCAGCACCGCGAGCACGATGAAGGCCGAGAGCGTGGCCACCGCCACACTGGCGGCCCAGCGGATGAAGGGATGGTCGGGCCTGAGCGGCCCGGCGAGCCACAGCCCCGCCGCGCGCAATGTGAGGCAGGCGGCGGCGAGTGCCAGCAATCCCCAGGTGGCCTGGCTCATCGGCGCGCGCCCCACAGGAAGGCCAGCGTGCCGCCGATCAGCCCCGCCGCCAGCAGCCCCCAGGCGGCGGGCAAGACCAGCACCAAGGGGCTTGCCAGCGCGCCGCCGATGACGGCGCGGCGCGTGGTGGGGTTGGCGCGGTCCATCGCCAGCAGCAGCCCGAAATAGAGCGGGTTGGAAAACACCAGCAGCGCCAGCAGCCAGCCGGGCAAAGCGGGGGCCAGCGCGAAGCCTGCCGCACAGGCCAGCAAGGCGGTGCCCCAGCAGCCGAGCGCGAAGCCCATGAACCAGCGCAGCCGTTCCTCGGGCGGCAGGCCGGGCAGGGCGCGCATGCCGCCCGCCCAGGGGGTGACGGCGATGAAGGGCAGGGCCAGCCAGCGCGCCCGCCCGCCCCCCAGCCAAGGTGCCAGCGAGACCGCCATGGGCAGGAAGCGCGCATTGGCCGCGACCGCGCTGGCCACCGCCGGCCAGATGGAGCCGCCCGCCGTCACGCCCGCCAGCAGGATCAACTGGCCCGGCATGCCGTAGACGAAGGCGCCGGCGGCCAAGCCCCAGCCCAGCCCCAGCCCGGCCGCCGCAACCGCCGCGCTGAAGCCCAGGAAGGTCGCGGCCATGGCGATGGAGGGCGCGCCGAGCGCGGCGCGGAAGCCCGCGCGCAACGCGCTACCGCAAGGGCGCTGCGAGAAAGGCGCGCTCCTCCGCGCTCAATGGCTGGCCGAGTGCGCGTTCCAGCACCTCCCACACCACCACCCGCGGCGGCGATTCACGCCAGGCGGGGGAGGCGAAATAGCGCAATGCCGCACCCGCAAAACCGGCGCCGGCCTGGCCGAAATTGGCCACCTGCGTGCCCATCGCCTGTTGCAGCGCGCCGTGGAAATTGCCGTTCACCGAATAGGAGGAGCCGAGCAGCACCACCTGCGGCGCCGGTGTCTCGTCCAGCAGCCCGCCGCCGGCTGGTTGAGGGGCTGTGGTCTGGGCGCGGCCGAAAACATCCGGGCGCGGGCGCCAGCGATCGGGCATGTGGTCCAGGCTCATCAGCCGCAGCAGGTCGCCGGGGTGGGAGACGGGCGTTTCCTCGGTGGTGGTGAAACCGCCGGGGCGTTCGACCGGCAGGCCGCGCGCGGCATCCGCGATGGCCTGCGCCACCAGTGCCGCGCCGCGCTGGTTCCAATGCGTATCCGTGCGCAGATAGACCGGGCCTTGCGCCAGCCCCGCGCGCAGCGCGCCCAGGCTGTCCACCGCGGGCACGCCCTCGCGCGCCAGCAGCGCCAGGAAGGCATCATGCCGCGCCTGGGATTGCGCCGACCATGGCGCGCCGCAGAGGTTTTCGGGGTGCACACGCGCCTTGTCCGGCGCGATGGCGATGATCAGCGGGATGCCGCGCGCGGCGAGTGCATCGCGCACCGCGCGCAGGCCCGCCGCACGCGCGGCCATGTTGGCTTCCGCATTGTCCCAGGGGCGCAGCTCCTCGGTCAGGTAGAGCCAGTCATCGCAGCCCACGCGGGTCTGCGGCCCGCCCGAGGCGAAGAGCCGCCAGCGCAGCGCGCCGCCGGTGCCGCGCAGCGCCGCATCGGCCGGCAGGTCATGCGCCATGACGTAGTTGATGGCCGCTGCCGTGCGGCCGGCGAAGAGGGCATCGAAGGTGAAGGTGGGGGCCAGGCGATTGCGCGCAGCCTCGGTCGAGAGTGCGGCAATCCCCTGCCACACGCCAAAGGCCAGCCAGCACAGGGTGAAGAGGCCCTGCAGCACCGCCGCCATCCGCCCGCCGGCCTTGTCGATGTCACGCTTGAGCATCGCCGCCTCCTCAGAACTGGAAATACAGGAAGGGCACGGCGGCCCGGCTGTAGAGCATGATGATCGCGAGCAGGAAGGCGACCGATGGCCCGATCTGCCACGCGAAGCGCCAGATGCCGCGGATCGCGCCCGGGTCGCGCTGCCAGGGCAGCCAGGCGCCGAAGCCGGGCAGGGCGCAGAGCAGGGCGCCAAGCCCCATGATCCACCATTGCTCGGGCACGATCTGCCAGGCCAGCGCATCGGATAGCGGCACGCCATTGGCGCCGAACATGCCGCGATACATGGTCATCGCCTGCGTCATGTCATGCGCGCGGAAGGCGACCCAGCCCAGGATGACGCAGACCAGGGTCAACGGCAGCGCGATCGCGCCATGCAGCGCATAGCCCGCGCGCGACCAGGCGCGGTGCAGCGCCAGCAGCCCGCCATGCCAGGCGCCCCAGAGGATGAAGGTCCAGTTGGCGCCATGCCAGAAGCCGCCGATCACCATGGTCAGCAGCAGGTTGACATAGGTGCGCACCGCGCCGTGCCGGTTGCCGCCCAATGAGATGTAGAGGTAGTCGCGCAGGAAGCGGCTCAGCGTCATGTGCCAGCGCTGCCAGAATTCCTGGATGGAGCGCGACAAATAGGGCCAGTTGAAGTTCTCCGGGAAGTGGAAGCCGATCATCAGCGCAAGCCCGATGGCCATGGCCGAATAGCCCGCGAAAT
>JAIXVH010000183.1 GCA_027483125.1 Acetobacteraceae bacterium
CGGCCGAACAGGTCGATCTCCCAGCTCGCGTCGAAACCGGCCTGGCGGATGACGGAGTTGCGGCCCGTTGAAGACGACTCGCTGGACGAGACGAGATCGTTCGACACACTCCCGCGGCTATCGAGGATGCTGCTGCGGCCGTCCCGGCCCGCCAAACGGCTTTCGCCGCGCAGCTGGGTCGACGCATCCAGCCGCGGTCGCGCATTGGCCTCAATCGGGCGGAGCAGCGCGCGCGCCGCCTCGAGCCGCGCCGCAGCCGCGACGATCCCCGGGCTCGCGTCGAGCGCGCCGGCCACCATGTCCGACAGCAGGGGATCGTTGAAGCTTTCCCACCAGCGCGCGGGCCATACCAGCCGATCGCCGGCCTCCGCCGGGCCGCGCGGCGCGTTCCGCCACGTCTCCGGCAGGACGGGCGCTGCGGGCGGCTCCATACGGGCACAGCCGGCCGCGAAGATGCCCGCGACGGCCAGCCCGATGAACAGATGCAACCGCATTCCCAGCCGATCCTGCCAAACGTCCGAGCGGACTCTCACCTCGGGCTTGCAATTGCCTTGCGCGACCCGCGCAAGCATCACGCAAGCAAGGGGGAGCATCCATCGTCGCCGACAGTCACTGAGGAGCCGAAGGCGATGAAGCTGTTCGCGAATCACACCATGCGGGGTCTGCTGACGCACCTTCTGGGCGCAGTCGCGCTGGTTGCTTGGCTGCTCGCCACCCCCGGGCGGCCGGCACACGCATCCGCATCGCTGCATGGGCCATGGCTGACCGAGGACGAGGACGTCATCATCGAGATCGGTCCGTGCAGCTCCGGCTTATGCGGACGGATCATCTGGATCCAGGGTGCGGCGGATGCCCGGAACGACAAGGATCCCGACCCCCAGCGCCGCAGCTTGCCGTTGTGTGGCCTGACGGTGGTCTCGGGTATGCGGCCAAACGGCACCGCATGGCGCGCCGCGACGCTCTACGATCCGGAGGATGGAACGACCTATCGGGACGTGGACGTCACGCTGGCCGACAACCGGCTGCGGCTGACGATCCGCGTCTTCATTTTCAGCCAATCGACCACATGGACGCGGCCAGCGGCAGCCTTCGATCGCTGCAGGTCGGGCGACAGCCGCCCGTGACCTCGCTGCATGTCCCGCTGGCACGGCAGGCACTGCTGCATGATTGGCGACGGTTCCTGCCGGCCATGCTGGCCATCGCGGGCTCAAGCGTGCTTTTGCTGGTGCAGCTTGCACTGATGCTGGGACTGTTCTCCACCATCACCGTCTTCGTCACCTCGTCGCGGGGCGATCTCTGGGTTGGCTTCCCCGGTACGCAGTCTGTCGATTCCGGCCGTCCGATCGCCGTCGCATCGGAAGTCATGCTCTACTTGAAGCCTGAGGTCGCACGCGTCGAGCGGCTGCAGTGGACTGGCGGCGACTGGCGCGCGCCGCGGGGTGATCGGGGCGGCGTATCCGTCGTCGTGACCGGGATCGATCCACGGCCCGACGGGCTTGTGCTGGCGGGGCGGCTGTCGCCTGCGCAACGTCGGGCGCTGGTCGAACCGGGCGCGGTGATCCTGGACAGGGCCGATCTTGGCAAGCTCGGCGTGGACGTTGGCAGCTCGGCGGAGATCGGGGGGCGGCGCGTGCGCGTCGTCGGGACGACCACCGGGCTGCGCGGCGTCGGCGCCGTCAACGTTGTCGCCTCGCTCACCACCGCGGCTCAGATCGACCCCCAGCTCCGGCAGAGCGACGACGTCGCCTATCTCGTCGTGAAACTGCACCCTGGTGCCGATCAGCTGCGCGTGCGCGATGCACTGAACACGGGTCCGCTGCCGCGTCGGTTCGAAGCCTGGACGGCCGAAGAACTGGCCAATCGCACCCTGAAATTCTGGATCCTCGAATCAGGACTGGGCGTCGGCGTGGCCTTTTCCTCTGCGATCGCCCTTCTGGTCGGCGTCGTCATCACCAGCCAGACCCTCGCCTCCGCGGTCGCCGGATCGATCCGCGAATTCGCCACGCTGCGGGCGCTCGGCGTGCCCTCCGGTTTCCTGCGCCGCATCGTGCTTGCGCAGGCCACGTGGTTATCGGTGGGTGGTCTCGTCGTGGCGGCCGCAATGGGGGGCGGGTTGATAATGTTGGCCCGGATCCTCTCGGTTCCGGTTTCGCTCAGCGGCTGGATGGCGCTGGTGGTCGTCGCATCGGTCATCGTCGTGGCACAGTTTTCCGGACTGGTCGCGCTGCGACAGCTGCGCCAGGCCGATCCCAGCCTTCTGCTGCGATGATTGCGCCATGATGGGCCTGACCATTACGGCGACCGGTATCCGAAAATCCTTCGGTGTCGGCGCGACCGCGATACGCGTGTTGAGCGGCCTCGATTTCGTTGCCCGGCCCGGGGAGCTGACCCTCATTGTCGGCCCCTCAGGCTGCGGCAAGAGCACCCTGCTCGCGATCCTCAGCGGCCTCTGTCGCCCCGATGCCGGCGAGGTCACGGTTGGCACGACGGAGATCTGGAACCTCGCGCCGCGACAGCTCGATGCCTTCCGTCTGCAATCCTGCGGCTTCGTCTTTCAGGGGTTCAACCTGTTTCCGGCCGCCACGGCCTTGCAGCAGGTGATGCTGCCGCTTGGGCCGCTCGGCTTGTCGCGGCATGAGGCCATGGAACAGGCGCGCATCTGCCTTGAGCGGGTCGGGCTTGGCCATCGCATCGGTCACCGCCCGGCCGAACTCTCCGGCGGCGAGAAGCAGCGCGTCGCGATCGCGCGCGCGCTGGCCAAGCGCCCGCCCCTTCTCTTCGCCGACGAGCCGACCAGCGCGCTCGACAAGGAGAATGGCGGCGCAGTGGCCGCCCTGTTGCGCACCGCCGCGCATGACGATGGCATGACCGTGCTTTGCGTCTCTCATGATGCGAGGCTGATCGACACGTCAGACCGCGTCATCGCCATGGAGGACGGCCTGATCCTCCGCGACAGCCATGCCGTCGGATAAGGGAAGAGGTCACGTGATGGGCTGCCGGCGCCTTCTTCCTGTCGTGGCGGTCTTGATCGCGATCGCGGCCTGTTCCGAAGAGGTGCCCGGGCCGGGGTCAGAAACGGCATCGTCATCCATGGGGCCCGTGGCGGCGATTGCGCGGTGCCGGGTCGATGTTGAAGGCGGTGTCATCCGCGTGGCCGGGCAGCGCGAGGGGCTGATCGAGGAGGTCGTCGTCGAGGAAGGTGATCGCGTCCGTCGTGGCCAGCTGCTGGCGCGCATCGATTCCCGGCAGGCGGAGCTGCGCATCGGCCTCGCCATGGCAGAGCTGGAAGAAGCCCGGGCCCGTGCTGACGCGGCCGCCGCGCGCCACGCCGCCGCGCTGCGCGAACGGGCCAGGCGCCATGCCGCTGGCGTCGGTGCGGTCGGACAACGTCAGATCGATGAAGGCGAGACGGATGCGCAGGTGCAGCGCGCCGAATGGGCCGCCGCCAGAGCCGCGGTGGAGGTTGCTTCGCGCCGGCTTGAGGACGCACGGTTCGAGGTCGAGGTGCGCAATGTCCGCGCGCCTGCGGATGGTGTCATCGTGCGCCGCCGTGCACGACCGGGCGAAGGCGTTGCGGTTCAGGCGGTGACCGAGCTGTTCCAGCTTGCGCCGGATGCGCCGCATATCGCCCGCTGCGATCTGGAAGAGCTGTTCCTGCCTGACGTCGCGGTGGGCCAGGCCGTCCGCATCGTGGTCGAGGCCGATGAGCGCCAAACCTACAGTGCATCCGTGAAGCGGATTTCAAAGATCTTCGGCACGCCCGCGCCATCCGACGACCCGACGGCCCGTGTCGATCTGCGGACACTCGAGATGGTTTTGCAGATCGAGGCGGGTGCGCTGCTCAGGATCGGCCAGCGCGTGCGCGCGACGATCGCAGCTGCCGACCAGTCAGCGCGCTGATCAACGGCTTTCCAACCGAAAGATCGGTCCCGAACGCGGCCGAGCATGTTCTCGATGCGGTGGTGCCGGCGTTAGGGTCCAAACCCGATCATCTGTTGGGCGTCCGGCCGGTCTCGCGCGGCATCCGCGGCGTCAGGCCGCTTGCCGAGGCCGTCAGCATCAGCGCGTGGGGCGCGGCACGCAGCGGCTCAAGCGCTCGACCCCCGGCGTGGAGCCGGTGAGGTGGCGGAGCTCGCCAGGCGGGCAGCTGCCATCATCCACAAGGACAACCCGCCCCGTCGCCAGGCTGCCGGGCGGCGGCGCATGGGCCAGCACCTCCTCCGGCGCTCAGGCCGAGACGAGAACGGCAGAAGCGATACTGACGAGCAGGCGCAAATCCACGACGCGAAACGTCATATCACGGGTTGGAAGCAGCAATATCGCCCAAACCCCGCGCTTGACCGTGGCGGCCGCTTCTATCGGCCAGGACGCCGGGGCCGCCCCGCGCATCGGCCCGCAGCCTCGCATGCCGGTTCAGAACGAAACAAAACAATCTCCCGCCCCGCATGTTTCGGCCTAGCGATTGCGCAAAATCAAGTTAAATTGAACAGTAAAGGTGGTCTTTGGCGCCGTGGCGTCAGACGGGAGAGAAGCCAGTGCGACGTTGGTTGTTTCTGCTGGCAGGTCTGGTCGTCCTTGCCGGCTGCGGCACGCTGGAAGGCCTGGGCAAGGACATCTCCGACGTGGCCCGCTGGTCGCGCGGGCAGATCAGCCGCTGAGGCCTACCCGGCCGGGCGGCGGATCCTGGTCCCACGGCCGGCATCGTGCCTCACAGGGGCGCGCGGGGCGGGACCCTCAGCCGGGGGTCAGCGCGGCGGCCAGGGCCGCATTGGTGAAGCGCGGGTCGTCGGTGACCTCGGCGCCGAGCCAGCCGGGCAAGGGCGGGTCGGTGGCGAGATCGGCCAGTTCCACCTCGGCCAGCACCAGCCCTTGCAGGGCGGCGGGCGCGTGGAACGTGTCCACGGTCCAGAGATGGCCTTCATGCTCCACCTCGAAGCGCGTCTTCGACAGCACCGCGAGCGGCGAGAGGGCGAGCATCGCTTCCGCATCGGCCTGCGGAATCGGGTATTCGAATTCGGCCCGCACCTTGCCGCCCGGGCCCTTCACCGTCAGGAAAGCCGCTGCGCCGGCGATGCGGATGCGCAGGCTCGGCAGGCCGGGGCCGCCGGCCGCCAGATAGCCCTGGCGCATCGCCGTGCCGGGGTGCCGCGCCAGCGCGCGCCAGGCGTCGCTCGCCACCAGGAATTTGCGCTCGATCTCGATACCCATGGCCTGAAGCTAGCGCGATCCTCGACGCCGCGCAGCCGCGCGCCCACATTGGGCGCATGAACGTGCTGATGCCGACGCCCGTCCTGTTCCACCCGCAGAAGCGCCCCGCCCTGCCCGCGGGGCAGCGGCTGAAGGTCGTCTCCCCCTTCGAGCCGAATGGCGACCAGCCGGCGGCGATACGCCAGCTCGTCGCGGGGCTCGAAGGGCAGGAACGCGACCAGGTGCTGCTCGGCGTCACCGGGTCGGGCAAGACCTTCACCATGGCCAAGGTGATCGAGGCGGTGCAGCGCCCGGCGCTGATCCTCGCACCCAACAAGACGCTGGCCGCCCAACTCTATGGCGAGATGAAGAGCTTCTTCCCCGACAATGCGGTCGAGTATTTCGTCAGCTACTACGACTACTACCAGCCCGAAGCCTATGTGCCGCGCACCGACACCTACATCGAAAAAGACAGCCAGATCAACGAACAGATCGACCGCATGCGCCATGCCGCCACGCAGGCGCTGCTGGAACGCAATGACGCGATCATCGTGGCCTCCGTCTCCTGCATCTACGGCATCGGCTCGGTCGAGACCTATTCGCGCATGGTGGTGAAGCTCGAGCGCGGCGGGCGCATCGATCGCGATGTGCTGATCAAGGGGCTGGTGGAGCAGCAGTATCGGCGCAACGACATGGCCTTCCAGCGCGGCGCGTTTCGCGTGCGCGGGGAGAGCGTGGATATCTGGCCCTCGCAGCTGGAAGACCGCGCCTGGCGCATCAGCATGTTCGGCGATGAGGTGGATGGCATCCGCGAATTCGACCCGCTGACGGGCGAAGTCACGGCGGAGTTGGAGCGCGTGAACCTCTACGCCAACAGCCACTATGTGACACCGCGGCCGACGCTGAGCCAGGCCGTGCAGCGCATCAAGGTGGAGTTGAAGGAACAGCTCGGGGCACTGCATGCGCAGGGGCGCCTGCTGGAGGCGCAGCGCCTGGAACAGCGCACCACCTTCGACATGGAGATGATGGAGACCACCGGCTCCTGCAAAGGGATCGAGAATTATTCGCGCTATCTCTCCGGCCGCAATCCGGGCGAGCCGCCGCCGACGCTGTTCGAGTACCTGCCGGAAAACGCGGTGCTGGTGGTCGATGAAAGCCATGTCACCGTGCCGCAGATCGGCGGCATGTTCCGCGGCGACTATGCGCGCAAGGCGATCCTGGCGGAGCATGGGTTCCGCCTGCCCTCCTGCATCGACAACCGGCCCCTGCGCTTCGAGGAGTGGGACGAGTTCCGCCCGCAGACGGTGTTCGTCTCGGCGACACCCGGGCCTTGGGAAATGGAACGCACCGCCGGCGTCTTCACCGAACAGGTGATCCGCCCCACCGGCCTGATCGACCCGATCTGCGACATCCGCCCCGTCGAGGGCCAGGTGGATGACCTGCTGGCCGAATGCCGCGAGGTGGCGCGCGCCGGCGGGCGCGTGCTGGTCACCGTGCTGACCAAGCGCATGGCCGAGGACCTGACCGAGTACATGACCGAGGCCGGGGTGAAGGTGCGCTACCTGCATTCGGATGTGGACACGCTGGAGCGGATCGAGATCATCCGCGACCTCCGCCGCGGCGTGTTCGATGTGCTGGTGGGCATCAACCTGCTGCGCGAGGGGTTGGACATTCCCGAATGCGCGCGCGTGGCGATCCTGGATGCCGACAAGGAAGGCTTCCTGCGCAGCACCACCAGCCTGATCCAGACCATCGGCCGCGCCGCGCGCAATGTGGAAGGCCGCGTGATTCTCTACGCCGACCGCATGACCGACAGCATGAGGCGCGCACTCGATGAGACCGAGCGCCGCCGCACCAAGCAGATCGCCTGGAACACGGCGCATAACATCACGCCCACCACCATCGCGCGCGGCATTTCCGATGTGCTGAAGGATATCAGCCAGGGCGACTATGTGACGGTGGAGGCCGTGGAGGGCGACGCGACGGCGCAATTCGTCGGCAAGGATCTGCGCGCGGGCATCGCGGAGCTTGAGAAGCAGATGCGCGCCGCGGCGGCCGATCTGGAATTCGAAACCGCAGCCCGCCTGCGTGACGAGATCAAGCGGCTGGAGGCGCTGGAACTGGGCCTGGATGCCGGGCCGCAGCCGAACCTGGCAGGGCGCTCTCTGCGCGAGAGCGTGCCCTCCCGCGGCAAGCAGGAAGGCTGGAAGCCAAAGCCCATGGGGCCAGGCGGCGGCGGTTATGATCCGAAGAAGGGCAAGCGCGGGCGCAAGGCATCGTGAAGAACAGCACAGGCCAAACGCGAGTCACGCGCTTTTCACGCGATTCAGCTTTTGCCTTTTGCCGAGTCCCGCGCTAGTCTTGCTGCGTCAGTGTTGAAAGACACCGATGGACGGCCCGGTATCCCCTGCCGGTTCGCCCTACCTTTCCGATCGGAAGTACAATAATGGGCGCCCGACCACCCCCCTGGTCGGGCGCTTTTTTGTTACCGATCGCGTCGTTAGGCGCGCGACTTCAACCAACATCTTAACTGACCCACCCCTTCCCGCAGCACAGTGATATGGTAAGCATTCCTGCCATAGACGGGAGGCAAGCATGCCAAATTACGTTGTTCCCGCGCCGGCCCAGGCATTTCTGCCGATCAAGGGTTCGGACGCGCTCTTCCCCATTCGCCGGATTTTCTGCGTCGGCCGCAACTATGCCGAGCATGCGATCGAGATGGGTTCTGACCCGACGCGCGAGCCGCCTTTCTATTTCACCAAGCCCGCGGATTCCGTCGTCATCAACGATGCCGACATGCCCTACCCGACGGTGACCAAGTCGCTGCACCATGAGATGGAACTGGTCGTGGCCATCGGCGTGGGCGGCAAGTCCATCGCGGTGGCCGATGCGCTGAAGCATGTGTGGGGCTATTGCGCCGGCCTCGACATGACCCGCCGCGATATCCAGAACGAGGCCAAGAAGACCGGCCGCCCCTGGGATATGGGCAAGGGCTTCGACCAATCCGCGCCGATGGGCCTGCTGGTGCCGGCCGCCGGCGTGAACCCGGGCAAGGGCCTGATCGAGCTGAAGGTGAATGGCAAGGTCACGCAGACCTCGGATCTGTCGAAGCTGATCTGGTCGGTCCCGGAAGTGATCGCCAACCTGTCGGAACTGGTGGAACTGGCGCCCGGCGACCTGATCATGACCGGCACGCCCGAGGGTGTGGCCGCCGTTGTGCGCGGTGATGTGCTGGAAGGTGTCGTCGAGGGCGTGGGCACGGTTCGCACCAAGATCGTTTGAGTGCGATCGTCCCGACGCAGTCGGGACGTGAATCGCTCTCACAGCACTTCTGAGTGCGATCGTCCCGGCGAAAGCCGGGGCGTGAATCGTCTTCACAGACTGCTGGCCATGCGCGCCCGTCCACCGCAGGATGGGCGCGCATGACCGACATCTTCACCACCCCGCGCGGCTTCCTGAGCGCGCCGCGCAGCGCCGAGATTGGTGGCGCACGCGCCGTCATCCTCGGCATTCCCTTCGATTGCGGTACGCATCCGCGGCGCATTGGCGCACGCCAGGGGCCGGCGGCGATTCGTGATGAATCACAGCTGATCAGCCCCTTTCATTGCGAGACCGGCATCGACCCGGCGGCCGCCCTGGGCCTGGTGGATCTGGGCGATCTGGCGCTGACATCATCCGACATCGCGGGCAGCTTCGCGGCCATCGAGGCCGCGATCACCGCCATCACCCAGGCCCACGCCGTGCCCGTGACCCTGGGTGGCGATGGCGCCGTCGCACTGCCCGAAATGCGGGCGCTGTCCCGCGCGCATCCGGGTCTTGTCACGGTGCATATCGATGCGCACACCGATGCCTACCCGATCCCCGGCATCAACACCGCCACCCCCTTCGCGATCGCCGCGCAGGAGGGCGTGATCGACACGGCACACTCCTTCCAGATCGGCATGCGCGGTTCGAACCTGGTGCCCGGCGTGATTGCGCATGGCCGGGCGCTTGGCTTCAACGTGATCCCACAGCGCGAATTGCTGGCGCGCGGGATCGAGGCCGTGTTCGCGGATATCCGCGCGCGCATCGGCGACCGCCCGGTCTATCTCTCCTTCGACATGGATGTCTTCGACCCCGCGGTGGCACCGGGTGTGTGCAGCCCGAGCTGGGGCGGGCTATCGGCGCGCGAGGGCCTGGCCGCGCTGGAAGGCTGCTTCGGGCTGAACCTGGTGGGCATCAACATCAACACCGTCAGCCCGCCGCATGATGTAGGAGGCATGACGGCGCTGCTGGCCGCGACCGTCGCCTATGATGCGCTGCACCTGCTGGCGCGGATGCAACAGGCCCGCCCGGATCACTGAAACCCGGCACGGCCTGAAGCGTGAATCCGTGCGGCAAAACCCCGCTTATCGCCCCGGGCTGAAGGCGTTGTAGGTCAGCATGGTCAGCGTGTCCTTCACGCCGGCCACCGTCTGCACCTTCTCCACCACGAACAGGCCCACATCATGCTCGGGCGGCAGATAGAACTTGCCCAGCAGGTCATAGGTGCCGGAGATGGAGTGCATCTCCGACAATTCCTCGATGCTGTCGGCCATGTGGCGGGCGACGCGATAGGCGGCACCCATCTCGCATTTCACCAGGACGAAAATCGCGCGCATCGGGCACCTCCGGAGGCGGCACCATGGCCGGCCCGGGCGGCGGCGTAAACCCGGAGGCGAGAGACCGTTTGAAAATGCCGGCGGCGGAGGATTTGCCGAGGATTTTTCGTCCCTGCCAGGCGCCGGCCTTGCCGATGCTGGTTGCATCAGCAAGGCCGGCAACGCAGCAGGGGCGGAAAAGACCGGCGAAGCCGACCCGTCCGGTGCTTTCAGGCGGTCTCTTACTGCCAGCCGATATCGCAGCTGGGGCCAGTGGGCGCACCGCGCAGCGAATAGACCCGATCGCGGTTGAACTCGGTGATGGTGTTGCTGCAGACCGGCACCCACTGCCCGCTGCGCCGCAGCTGCCACTCCATGCTCACATGGAAGGCTCCGGGCTGCCGGCGGCAATCCTGCTGGCCTTGCTCGACAGTGACGACGTATTCGCCCAGCCGCCGCGACTGCACATCGCGAAAGACCGTTCGGACCCGGGCCATCTCCGCGGTGTTCAGACGATTGATCGAGCAAAGCTGCGGCGCGCTGGTGGATTGCGCCCTCGCCGGCACCAGGGCCAGCAGCGGCAGGGTCACGGCCGCGATGGCCGCCAGGGCGCAACGTCGCATCGGTATCCTCGCTCCCATGGCACGCGGCAGTTCCGCAGGCTGACGGCATCCTGCGCCAGGACCGCCCCGCGCCGCCAATCGTTCATGCCATTCGGGGGCATCGGCGCGGCCTATCCTGGGGGCACGGCATATTCCAATGCCGGCTTCGGGCGCGGGACAGAACCGGACCTGTCCCCGGCGCAGGCGACACGCGCCCAGGCTGCTTCTTTTTCCGGCAGGCGACCGTCTGGGCCGCGCCGGGCCGCCTGCCGCCGCATTCCCCCAACGCGGTGCGCGGGCTAGCAAGGCGGCATGGACATTGCGACCGATCGCGGCGGCCCCGGCACGCCTTTGCTCAGCCTTGACGGGCTGACCAAGCATTTCCCCATCAAGGGCGGGCTGCTGGGCCGGACCGTCGCCACCGTGCGCGCCGTGGATGGCGTGGCCTTCGAGGTGATCAAGGGCGAGACGCTCGGCATCGTGGGCGAATCCGGCTGCGGGAAATCCACCACCGCCCGGCTGCTGATGCGCCTGCTGGACCCCGACGCGGGCAAGATGATCTTCGATGGCGAGGCGGTGGGCGAACCCCGCGCCAGCGGCCTGTCTTTGCGCGACTATCGCCGCCAGGTGCAGATGGTGTTCCAGGACAGCTACGCCAGCCTGAACCCCCGCCTGCCGATCGAGGACAGCATCGCCTTCGCGCCCATCGTGCATGGCCTCTCGCGTGAGAAGGCCAATGAACGTGCGCGCGAGATCCTGGCCGCGGTCGGCCTGGCGCCGGCGCAATTCGCGCGCCGCTATCCGCATGAGCTTTCCGGCGGCCAGCGCCAGCGCGTGAACATTGCCCGCGCGCTCGCCCTGCAGCCGCGGCTGATCATCCTGGATGAACCCGTCTCCGCGCTCGACAAATCGGTCGAGGCGCAGGTCCTGAACCTGCTGGTGGAGCTGAAGGCGCAATTCGGCCTGACCTATGTGTTCATCAGCCATGATTTGAACGTGGTGCAGTTCATCTCCGACCGCGTGCTGGTGATGTATCTGGGCGAGGTGGTGGAACTTGGCCCGGTGGACGCCATCTACGACCGCCCCGCCCACCCCTACACCCGCGCGCTGCTGGCCAGCCGCCCCAGCATGGACCCGGCGCAGCGCCGCACCGTGCCGCCCTTGACCGGTGACCCGCCAAACCCGGTGAACCCGCCCTCGGGCTGCCGATTCCGCACGCGCTGCACGCATGCCGAAGACATCTGCGCCAAGGCCAAGCCGCGCGCGGTGGATATCGGCGCGGGGCATATCGCGGCCTGTCACATGGCCGATGCCGGCAGTGGGCACAGCCAAGCCGGAGCATTGGCATGACGGCCACCGATTCAGCCTTCCGCGCACTGCGTGCGCTCCAGCCATCGGGGGCCGGACGATGAGCGCCGCCCTGAAAATGGACACACCCGCCCCCCTGGTGCGCGTGCGCGACCTCAACGTCACCTTCATGACGCGTGACCGCACCGTGCACGCCGTGAACGGCATGGATATGGATCTCGCCGCCGGCGAGGTGCTGTGCATCCTGGGCGAATCCGGTTCCGGCAAATCCGTCACGCTGCGCGCGCTGCTGCGTCTGCTGCCCAAATTCGCCCGCGTCTCGGGCAGCATCGAAGTCGCCGGGCGCGACGTGATGGCGATGAACGGCAATACCTTGAACGATTATCGCGGCGGTGAGGCCGCGATGATCTTCCAGGAACCGATGACCGCGCTGGACCCGGTGTTCACCGTCGGCCGCCAGATCGCGGAAGTGGTGCAGCGCCACGAAGGCGCATCCCGCGCGCAAGCCGATGCGCGGGCGCTGGAATTGCTGGAACTGGTGCAGATCCCCTCCGCCAAGCGCCGCCTGGCCGCCTATCCGCATGAGCTTTCCGGCGGGTTGCGCCAGCGCGCGATGATCGCCGTCGCCCTCGCCTGCCGCCCCAAGCTGTTGCTGGCCGACGAACCCACCACGGCGCTGGACGCCACGGTGCAGATCCAGGTGCTGCTGCTGCTGCGCGAATTGCAGCAGAAGCTCGGCATGGGCGTGATCTTCGTGACCCACGACCTGGGCGTGGCCGGCGAAATCGCCGACCGCGTGGCGGTGATGTATGCCGGCCGCGTGGTCGAGGAAGGCCCGATCGGCCCCTTCATGGCAGGCCCGCTGCACCCCTATCCCACCGGCCTGCTGAACAGCACGGTGCACGGCAATATGCGCGGCAAGGTGCTGACCACCATCCCCGGCGCGCCACCATCGCTGGCCACCGCGCCCACCACCTGCAGCTTTTCGCCGCGCTGCGGCCTGGCCGAGGCTGCCTGTGACGCCGGCGTGCCGCCGATGGTCGAGGCGGGCGGCGGCCGCCGGGCACGTTGCATCAAGGTGGCGCCTGGGTAAATTTGTCTGGCGGTGATGGGGGCAAAGACCCTAGATCGCGCTTGGGCTATTTCCGGGAACGAAACCATATGCGTGTGTGGTCGCAATTGGCTGTGCTGGCGGTGCTGGGTGGCGCGGGTGCCGGTTGGCATCTCTATGCCGAGCAACTGGGCCTGCCGAAGCCGCTGGCGCTGATCGGGATGGATGCGAGCACCCAGGCAGCCGCACGCCCCGCCGGACCGCCCGCGGGCGCGCCGCTGCCGGTCGCGGTCTCGGCCGTGCGCACCGCGCAGGTGTCCGAACGCGCGGAAAGCGTGGGCACGGTGCGCGCGCGGGAATCGGTGAACATCACCGGCAAGGTGGCCGGCATCGTCACCGCCATTCGCTTCCAGGAAGGCCAGCTGGTGCAGGCCGGCGATGTGCTGGTGGAGTTGGACAGCGGCTCGGTCCGCGCCGAGCTCGACCAGGCGCGGGCTGCCGCCGATGACGCCCGCGTGCAGTTGCAGCGTGCCCGCGCCCTGCCCGCCGGCCAGGCGGTCTCCCAGGCGCAGATCGACCGGCTGGACGCCGCGGCACGCCAGGCCGAAGGCCGCGTCCGGCAGTTCCAGGCCCGCATGGAGGAGCTGCGGCTGACCGCGCCCTTCAGCGGCCGCGTGGGGCTGCGCAGCGTGTCGCTGGGCGCGCTGATCCAGCCAGGCACGCTGATCACCACGCTGGATGACGCGGCACGCGTGCGCGTGGAATTCAACATCCCCGAGATGTTCCTGGCCCGCGTGCGCGCGGGCAATGTCGTGCTCGCCACCTCGACCGCGTATGGCGCGCGCCGCTTCGAAGGCCGCGTGGCCGTGCTGGATACGCGCATCGACACCGCGACGCGCTCCATCCGCCTGATCAGCGAATTCGACAATGCCGATGAGGCGCTGAAATCCGGCATGTTCCTGAACGTGCAGATCACGCTGGCCACGCGCGACAACGCGCTGCTGGTGCCCGAGGAAGCGCTGGACCCGGTGGGCGAGCGCAACTTCGTCTATGTGGTGCGCGACGGCCGCGCGGCGCGGCAGGAAGTGCAGCTGGGCCAGCGCATGCCGGGCGAGGTGGAAATCATCCAAGGCGTGCGCGCCAATGAACAGGTCGTGGTGCGCGGCCTGCAAAGGCTGCGACCCAATGCGCCGGTTCGCATCACCGAAACCCTGACCCGTCCGGTGAGCTGAGCCATGATGCTGTCCGATGTCTCGATCAAGCGGCCGGTCTTCGCGATGGTCGTGTCGCTGCTGCTCTGCGTGCTGGGCGGCGCCGCGATGTGGCAGATGCCGGTGCGCGAATTGCCCGCGATCGACCCGCCCATCGTGCAGATCACCACGATCTATCGCGGTGCCTCGGCCGCGGTCGTGGACACGCAGATCACCGAGATCATCGAGGGTGCGGTCGCAGGCATCGAGGGGGTGAAGACCATCACCTCGCAGTCGCGGGACGAACGCTCGGCGGTGACCATCGAATTCCGCCTCGGCCGCGATGTGGACAGTGCCGCCAATGACGTGCGCGACCGTGTGGCGCGGGCACTCGCCCGCCTGCCCGAACAGGCCGAGACACCCGTGGTCGCCAAGCAGGATGGCGATACGCGGCCCATTCTCTGGATCGCGCTGTCGTCGGACCGCTTCAACGGGATGGAGCTGACCGACATCGCGCGGCGGCGAATGGGCGATAGGCTCGCCACCGTCGATGGCGTCGCACAGATCA
This sequence comes from Acetobacteraceae bacterium, assembly GCA_027483125.1. Taxonomy (GTDB): domain Bacteria; phylum Pseudomonadota; class Alphaproteobacteria; order Acetobacterales; family Acetobacteraceae; genus Rhodovarius. The sequence continues at coordinate 14,526 of JAIXVH010000183.1, forward strand.
TCTTCCAGGGTGAGCGGCGCTATTCCATGCGCATCTGGCTGGACCGCCAGGCGATGGCCGCGCGCGGCCTGACCGTGCAGGATGTGGAAGAAGCGATCCGCCGCGAGAACGTGGAATTGCCAGGCGGGCGCCTGGAATCCATGACGCGCGAATTGACCGTGCGCACCGATACGCGCCTGTCTCGCCCGGAGCAGTTCCGCACGCTGGTGGTCTCGCGCAACGTGGCCTCCGGCGCGCAGGTGCTGCTGGGCGAGGTCGCGCGCGTGGAAGTGGCCCCCGAGGAGCCGCGCGGCGAGTACCGCATCAATGGGCGGCCCGGCGTGGGCCTGGGCATCCTGCGGCAATCGACCGCGAATACCCTTTCGGTCGCGAATGGCGTGAAGGCGGAGGTGGACCGCATCCGCCCCTCGCTGCCCGAGGGCGTGAACGTCGACTACGGCTTCGACGAAAGCCTGTTCATCGCGCAATCCATCTACGAGGTGGAGCACGCGCTGATCACCGCCTTGCTGCTGGTCGTCGGCGTGATCTTCCTGTTCCTGCGCAGCTTCCGCGCAACGATCATTCCCGCGGTCGCCATCCCGGTCTCGATGATCGCCTCCTTCATCGCGATGAACGCGATGGGCTTCTCCATCAATGTGCTCACGCTGCTGGGCATGGTGCTGGCCATCGGCCTGGTCGTGGATGACGCGATTGTCGTTCTGGAAAACGTCCACCGCCGCATCGAGGAAGGCGAGCCACCCTTGCTCGCAGCCGTGCGCGGCACCCGCGAAATCGCCTTCGCGGTCATCGCCACCACGCTGGTGCTGGTCGCGGTGTTCGTGCCGCTCTCCTTCCTGGGCGGATCGACGGGGCGGCTCTTCACCGAATTCGGATTAGCCTTGGCGGCATCGGTGCTGTTCTCGGGCGTGGTGGCACTCACGCTGACGCCCATGATGTGCTCACGCCTGCTGCGCGCGGAAGACAGCCACACCCGCCTGGTGCGCTGGACCGAGCCGTTCTTCGTCGGCATGAACAACGTGTTCCGCTTCACGCTGAACGGCGCGATGAAGGCGCCGATCATCACGCTCGCTTTCGCATTCCTGCTCTCCGGCCTGTCGGTCGTGCTGTTCAACCTGCTGCCCAAGGAATTCACCCCGGTGGAGGACCGCGGCGTCGTCATCATCCCGACGACCGGCCCCGAAGGTGCGAGCTTCGGCTATATGCGCGAGCACGTGGAACGCATCGAACGCCAGATGCAGCGCTATGTGGAGAATGGCGAGGCAGCATCGGTCTTCTCGACGATGGGCGGTTTCCAGCGCCCGCCGCAATCCAATGTCGGCAATGTCTTCATCCGCCTGGCACCCTGGCATGAGCGCGAGCGCAAGGCCCAGGCGATCCAACGCGAGGTGATGCCGCAGGTGGTACAGATCCCCGGCGTGCGCGCCTTCGCGCTGCTGCCGCCCACCTTCAACACCGGCGGCGGCGGTGGCTTCCAGCCGCCCATCCAGTTCGTCATCGGCGGGCCGGATTACGACACGCTGGTGCAGTGGCGCGACCTGATCCTGGAACGCGCGCGCACCAACCCGAACCTGCTCAATGTGGACAGCAATTTCCGCGAGACCCAGCCCGAAATCCGCGTCGATATCGACCGCAGGCGCGCGGCCGATCTCGGCATCTCGATCCAGGCGATCGGCCGCACGATCGAGACCATGCTGGGCTCGCGCGAAGTCGGCACCTATGTCGTGGGCGGGCAGGAATACCGCATCCTGGCGCAGGCCGAGGCCGGGCGCCGCATCACGCCCTTCGATCTGGAAAACATCTTCGTCCGGACATCCTCGGGCGCGTCTGTGCCGATCTCCTCCGTGGTGCGCCTGGGCGAACGCGCCCGCGCGCAAACCCTGTTCCGCGCCGACCGCGTGCGCGCCATCACCATCACCGCATCGCTCGCACCTGGCTATTCCATCGGCGAGGCGCTGAACTTCCTGGACGGCGCCGCCGCGCAGCTGCTGCCGACCGAGGCGCGCATCAGCTATCGCGGCCAGTCGCTGGACTTCAAGGAAAGCTCGTCCGCGCTCTACATCACCTTCCTCTTCGCGCTGCTGATCGTCTACCTGGTGCTGGCAGCGCAGTTCGAGAGCTTCATCCACCCGCTGATCATCCTGTTCTCCACGCCGCTCGCGGTCACCGGCGGGTTGCTGGGCCTCTGGTGGGTGGGGCTGTCGCTCAACATCTTCAGCCAGATCGGCATGGTGCTGCTGATCGGCCTGATGGCGAAGAATGGCATCCTGGTGGTGGAATTCGCCAACCAGCTGCGCGACCGCGGGCTGTCCATCTATGACGCGGTGCTGGAAGCCTCGGTCGCACGCCTGCGCCCCATCCTGATGACCTCCATCGCCACCGTGCTGGGCGCCGTGCCACTGGCCTTTGCCACCGGCGCCGGCGCCGAAAGCCGCGAGGCCCTGGGCTGGGTGATCGTGGGCGGCGTCACGCTCTCCACCTTCGTCACGCTCTATGCCATCCCCGCGCTGTATCTGCTGCTGGCCCCCTTTACCAAGCCCATCGGTTCGATCGCGGCGAAACTGGCCGAACTGGAAGTGCGCACGCCGCACGCCAAGGCCGAAGGGCCGCAGGCTCCGCGCCCAGCGGAGTAGGATCGTGGGCGGGCAGTCGGGCAGGTAGCGCTGGTGGCCTTGGAGAGGGGCGCCGCCCCTCTCCAAACCTCTCCCCGCCAGGGGTCAGCGACCCCTGGACCCGGCGGAAGTCATGGCAAAGGTAAGGGAGGGGCATCGTAGGGCGCGCCTGTGATCAAGGGCGCTTCATGCCCCTCCCTTACCTTTGCCAAAGCCCGGGATACAAGGGCCTCTCGGCCCTTGGCGGATCGAGCACCGAAGGTGATCGATGGTCTGGGGAAGGGCAGCGCCCTTCCCCAGGATGACCAGAGCCACCGCCCCGATACCCGACCATGCCCACCCTACCCGCCCCGCATTGCCGCGGCCACGGCCTGGTCGCGTGCGTCCTCACTGGCGGCAAGTGCCGCCGCGGCGCCGTGGGCATCCGCGGCGTTGCGGTTCTGCGAGAGTTTGCGTTTGCCGATCAGCTTTTCCACCGTCAGCACCACGCCGACGATGCCTTTCAGTTGCGATGCCACGAAATCATCCGGCGCGTCGGTCACCGCCCAGGGTTGCGCGCGGCGCCCTTCATGATGTGCCGTCAGCACCGAGACGATGCCATGCAGCCGTGCCGCGTCGTCGATGATCTCGATGGGCCCATGGGCGTGCACCGCCTCGTAGTTCCAGGTCGGCACCACGCGGTGGTGCTCCGCCTTGGAGGGGTAGGAGGAGGGCGTGACGTAGCCTTCCACGCCCTGGAACACCGCGACCCCACGCGCCAGCCCGCGCCAATGCGGATTGGCCCGCGCGAGATGCCCGATCACCTGACCCTCGCGAAACAGCAAGGGCAGATGCGTGATGACCGGCATGCCGTCCGCGCCGTTGCTGACCAGCAGCGACAGGCGTGAGCGCGCCATGATTTCGGCCAGGAGAGCGGGGTCGTCTTCGCGGAAGGCGGGCGGGTTGTACATGCGCCGATCCTACCCCGCCCCTTGACACCCTCAAC
>JAIXVH010000087.1 GCA_027483125.1 Acetobacteraceae bacterium
ATCTACGACGAAGTCGCGCGCCCCATGACGGAGCGCGCGCTACCCATTCGGCGGCTGATGGCATCGGATGCCATCAGCGCATTCCAGGCCTGGGCCACCAAGCCCGACAAGGTGCCCTATTGATCAGCCCGGACGCGGGCCATGATGCATGCCGTGGCGGCGCCGCGGCAGTTCCTCCTGCGTGACGGTGCCGTCGCTGTTGGCATCCATGCCACGGAACATCGCACCCGCGGTGGTCTGCATTTCATCCAGCGTGACGCGGCCATCGCCATTGGCGTCGGTCATGCGGAAGCGCATTTCCACCATGCGGCCGCGACGGCCATCGGCGGGCGCCGGGGTATCGGCGTTGCGGCGCGGCATCGCATTGCGGAACTCCTCCAGTGACAATGCGTTGTCGCGGTTGGCGTCGGCGGCGGCGAAGCGTTCGGCCACGCGCTGGCGCATTTCATCGGCGGTGATGCGGCCATCGCTGTTGGCGTCCATTTCCTGGAACATGCGCATCGGGCCGCGTGGGCTGGTGCCCGGCCCTGCCTGCTGGGCGAAGCCTGGCGCGCAGGCGGCGAGTGTGGTGGCCAATGCGCCGACCGCCACGAGTGAAAGCTTGCTGTTCATGATGTGCTCCTGTGCAACGCCCATGATAATGGCGCGGTGTTGTTGCGGCAGCGTGCCATCCACGTGAGGAAGTGTGACCGAGACCACCATCGATGCCCTGCTGGGCGGCCGTGTCCTGCTGGAACAGCCGGCGGGTGGGCTGCGCGCCGCGATCGACGCGGTGCTGCTCGCGGCCGCGGTGCCGGCGCGCGGCAGCGATGCCGTGCTGGAACTGGGCTGTGGCGCCGGGCCGGTTTTCCTGTGTCTCGCCGCGCGCGTGCCGGGCATTGCGGTGCATGGTGTGGAGCGTGACGCGGCGCTGGCGGAACTCGCGCGCCGCAATGCCGCACGTGCCGCAGTCGCGGCGCATGTCGAAGCGTGTGACCTGCGGCATGGTGTCGCGCCGCGTGTCGCGCACAGCTTCGCCAACCCGCCCTATTGGCCGGGCGGCACCGCATCTCCGCATGCCGGCCGCCGCGATGCCGCGCATGAATCCAGTGCCACGCTGCATGACTGGGTGCGCGCGCTGGCCGCGCCGCTCGCGCATAAGGGCACGGCCAGCCTGGTGCTGCCCGCCGCGCGCTTCGCCGATGCCGCGCGCGCGCTGCGCGATGCGGGCTGCGGCGCGGTCACGCTGCTGCCGCTCTGGCCGCGCGCGGGCGTGGCCGCCAAGCGCGTGATCATCCGCGCCATCAAGGGCGGCCGCGGGCCGGACCGCGTGCTGCCGGGCCTCACGCTGCACGAAGCCGATGGCCGCTTCACCGAGGCCGCGCAGGCCGTGCTCAGGGATGGCGCGGCGCTTTGAGCAGCGCCAGCAACCCCAGCGCACTGGCCGCCGCGCACATCAGGAAGCCCGGCGCGTAGCTGCCCGTGACGCCCACCAGCGCGCTGAAGCTGCTCGGCATCACCACCATCGTCACGCCGAAGGCGAAGCCGAGCGCGGCCGTCGCACCGCCCACCAGGCCCACCGGCGCCACGCGCGCGATCTCGGCCACCAGCACGCCGTTCCAGGCGATGGCGGTGGCGCCCATCAGCACGCCGATGGCCACCACCAGCGACACCGGCCAGCCAGGTCCGGCACCGGCCAACAGCAGCGCGCCGCCCACCATGCCCACGCCCAGCAGCGCCAGCACCGGGCGCGGGCCGAAGCGGTCGGCGGCGATCGCCCAGCCGATGCGGCCGACCACGCCGCCCACCTGCGCCAGCGCCAGGTTGAAGCCGGCTTCCGCGATGCCCAGCCCCAGCACCCGCACCTGCCAGACCACAAAGAAACTGCTGAAGCAGAATTGCGAAACGCCATAGCCGCAGGCCATCAGCGACAGGCCGCGAATGCGCGCATCGTCGCGCAGCAGGGCCAGGCTGCGCGCGGCATCGGCCAGCGGCCGCGCCGGCCAGCCGCTGCCGCGATCGGCATCCAGTGCGGCGCGCAGCGGTTGCAGCAGCACGGCGAGCAACAGGGAGAACGCCGCCATCGCCAGCACGCCGCCACGCCAGCCAAAGGCCAGTGCGGCCAGTGGCGCCAATGCGGCCACCAGCATCGCGCCCGCCGGCACGCCGCATTGCTTCAGGCCGAAGATCAGGCTGCGCCGGTGCGGCGGCGTGCGCGCATGCAACAGGTGGCTGCCCGCGGGCGTGACGGGCGCATGCCCGAAGCCGCAGACCAGCGCCGAGAGCACCAGCGCCCAGGCCGTGCCGATGGTGGCGAGCGACAGCCCCAGCGCGATCATCGCCAGCGCCCATTGGCACATGCGGATGCCGCCGAAGCGGTTCAGCAGCCCCTGCATGAAAGGCCCCGAAATCAGCGTGCCGGCATAGACCAGCGCCACATGCACGCCGGCCAATGCGGCGGGCAGGCCGGTTTCCTCGGCGATCTTGGTGGCCAGCACCGGCACGGTCAGAAAGGCGCCCATGCCCGCCATATGCGTGCCCAGCAACGCCAGCATGATGGTCCAGACGGAGGTGGGGCGCATCGCGGGAGTTTGAACGACATGGCCGCCCGCGCAACTGCCGGCTTGACCGCAAGGCGGTTGCTGGCCCAGTCCATGGCGCATGATCCGCCTGTTGATGCTGCTTCTGCTCTCGTTTGCGCCGGCCATGGCGCAGACCCCGCCTGTGCCCGCGGCACCGCCGGCGCCCGACATGCAACGCGCGCTGGAATTGCTGCGCGACGAGACGCGCCGCAACGCGCTGATCCGCGACCTGGAGGCTCTGTCCCAGGCGCAGCGCGCTGTGCAGCCCGAACCGGCCCCTGCGGAAGAGGCCATCGCCCAGGCCACGCAGGAGGTTGGCCGCTTCATCGACGGCATGATCGAGGCGATTCGCCGTGCCGCCGACCTGCCCGCCATCTGGACCTGGCTGCGCGAGGCCGCGACGGACCCGACGGTGCAGAGCCGCGTGCTGGAACTGGTGTGGAAGATGCTGGTCGTCTTCGGTGCGGGCCTGGTGCTGGAGCGCGTGCTGCGCCGCCTGGTGCGCCGCTGGGCGGACCGGCTGGATGCGATCACGCCGCCGGAAGGCACGCGCCATGCCTGGCTGACCCGCGCGCCCTACATCGCGCTGCGGCTGATGCTGGACCTGGTGCCGGTGGGCGGCTTTGCGGCACTCGCCTGGTTCGTCATCCAGGCGTTGCCGGGCTGGCCGTCGCAACGCGTGATCCTGTGGACGGTCGCACTCGCCTATATCGCGGCGCGCGGCTTCATGGTGGTGGCACGGCTGCTGTTCAGCCCGGCCTCGAACCACCTGCGCATCCTGCCGGTGGCGGATGAGACGGCGGCCTATGCGACCGTGTGGATCCGTCGCATCACGCTGGTCACGGTGGGTGCCTATGCGGCCAGCGAATTCGCGCTGCTGCTGGCCATGCCGCTGGCCTTGCAGCTGGGTTTGTGGCGGCTCGGGCTGTTGGTGGTCTCGGCCTTCATCGCGATCATCGTGCTGCAGAACAAGCTGGCGGTGGCGCAGTGGCTGGCGGCGCCGGAACTGCGGGAGGGCGACGAGCCTGATCGCTCGCGCCGGCTGCTGCGCACGCTGCGCGACCGCCTGGCCGATGCCTGGCACATCCTGGCGATCATGTGGGTGATTGCGCTGTGGGGTGTCTGGGCGATGGAGCTGGAGCGCGGCTTCGAACGCCTGCTGCGCGCGAGCGGCTTCACCGTGCTGGTCGTGGTGCTGGCCAAGCTGGTCGATGAGGGCATGCGCCGCGGGCTGGCGCGTGCCTTCAGCATCGGGCCCGATCTGGCCAAGCGCCTGCCGGGGCTGGAGGCGCGGGCCAACCGCTATCTGCCCGCCATCAAGGGCCTGCTGAGCGCGGGCTTGATGATCGCCGCCGTGATCGTGCTGCTGGAGGTCTGGGGCCTCGGCGCCTTCGCCTGGTTCGGGCAGGGCAGGCTGGGGGCGCGGCTGTTGAGTTCGGTGATCTCGATCGCCATCACGCTGATGATCGCGCTGCTGGTGTGGGAGGCCGCGAACACCGCCATCCAGCGGCATCTGGCCAAGCTTGGCGCGGATGCGACGACCGCGCGCTCGGCCCGTGTGCGCACGCTGCTGCCCATGCTGCGCACCGTGATTGCAGGCGTGATTCTGGTGGTCGCGACGTTGAATGTGCTGACCGAACTGGGTGTCAATGTGGCCCCGCTGCTGGCCGGTGCGGGGGTGATCGGGCTTGCGGTCGGCTTCGGTTCGCAGACCCTGGTGCGCGATGTCATCACCGGGATTTTCCTGCTGTTCGAGGATGCGGTGGCAGTGGGCGATGTGGTCACGCTGGGCGGGCTGTCGGGCACGGTGGAGGCGCTATCCATCCGTTCCATCAGGCTGCGCGCGCTGGATGGCTCGGTGCATATCGTGCCGTTCAGCGCGGTCTCGACGGTGACCAACCAGACGCGCGATTACGGCTTCGCGGTGCTGGATCTGGCGGTGGATTATGATTCGGACACCGACCGGGTCGAGGCTGTGTTCAAGGAAGTGGGCGCCGCGCTCAGGCTCGATGATGTGTATGGCGCGCATGTGCTGGCGCCGATCGAGGTGATGGGTGTCGACAAGCTGACCGATGCCGGGGTCGTGGTGCGCGCGCGGATCAAGACGGTGCCGCTGCGGCGCTGGGCGGTGGCGCGGGAGTTGAACCGGCGGATGAAGCAGCGCTGCGATGAGTTGGGCATCGTGATTTCGTCGAAGCCGAAATCCGTGCAGCTGGTGGCGCCCGCGGTCATGGCGTCCCCCTGAGCAGCCAGAGCGCGGCGACGGAGGCGATGATCGAGACGGTCAGCATGCGCGTCAGCCGCATGCACAGGATGGCCACCGCCGCTGCGGCGATGTGCCAGGCGCCCTGCAGCGCGACCGACGGCAAGATGAAGGCCACGAAGATGCAGCCGGGCATATGGTTCAGCATCGCATCCACGAAGCGCGGCGGCTTCCAGGCGCGCAGCACCGCATAGCCGCCGGCGCGCACCGCAAAGGTGACGAGCGCCATGCCCAGGATGGCCAGCAGGACGTCCCAGCGCAGCGTCATCGGCGCATGTCCCGCGCGGCGCCGATCGCGCTGCCGGCGATGGCGCCGACCAGCACGGGCCAGGGTTGCGGCAGGCCGAGGGCTGCGACCGACAGCCCCGCGGCGCCGGCGATTCCCCAGGGCAGCAGGTCGGCCCGGCTGCGCCACAGCGTGACGGTCAGCGCGCACATCGTGGCCAGGCCGGCGAAGAGCAGCGGATGCCCCGGCTGGATGGTGACGAAGCCCGACAGCGCATGGCCCATCACCACGCAGAAGGTCCAGAACAGCCAGCCCGGAATGCCCAGGCCCAGCAGATAGGCGGCGTCCTTCTGGCCGCTGCGCATGGCATTGACCGAGAGCGCGAAGGAATGGTCGGTCACCGTGAACAGGCTGCCCCAGAGCCGCCAGCCGCGCAGGCCATGGAACCAGGGAGCGAGTGCCGCGCTCATCGGCGCCATGCGCAGGTTGACCACCAGGGCGGCGAGCGTGACCGCCAGGATGGGCACCGGGTCGGCCCAGGCGCCAAGCGCCACGAGTTGCGAGGTGCCGGCGAAGACCAGCAATGACATCAGCCCGGCTTCCAGGATGGACAGGCCCTGGCCCGCGGATTCCAGGCCGACCACCAGGCCGAAGGGCAGGAAGCTCGGCAGCACCGGCACCACGGTGCGGATGCCGTGGCGGAAGCCGGACATGGTGAAGACCACGTTGTTTCCCGGGCGATCCGTCATGACTGCCGCAATGCGATCAGCCGCGCCTGTGCTTCATCCGGCGCGGTGGCCAGGGCGCGGGTCGCGACATCGCGCGAGAAACCACCGCGGGCGAGCATGCCCAGCCAGCGCAGGCGCAGCGCTGCGTCTGGTGCCGTGGCGGCGAAGGGGCCGATGCGGCGGCGCTTGCAGAAGGCCAGTGCCGCATCGGCCTCCGATGGCGCGTGGGCGAGAGCGGCGGCGGTGGTTTCCGCATTCACGCCCTTCGCGGCCAGGTGGGCGGCGGTGGCGCGGCGCGAGCGGCCGCCGCGGGCCAGGCGGCGGGCGCGGGATTGCGCGAAGGCGCTGTCGTCAATGGCGCCGGCCTGGACCATGGCGGCGGCGATGCGGGCGGCGGCGGCCAGCGCTGCGGCGGTGGCGGCTTCGGTCTCCTGGCCCTCGGCCTCTGCGGCGCGGGACCAGCGGCGGATGCGGTTCTGCAACACCCGGCGCAGGCCTGCTTCGGTGGCGGCGAAGCGGGCCAGGTGGGCCAGGGCTGCCTCGCGCAGGCGGGCTTCATCCGGCGGCGGGCCGGCCATGCGTTGCGGTCGCTTGTGGGCGGGCGTCATCCGCGCTTCATGCCACAGAGGAGACCGCGCCGCATGAACCCCACCATGATTGGATTTTCCACCCTGTTGTGGCGCGAGGTGTCGCGCTTCCTGAAGGTGTGGGCCCAGACCCTGGGCGCGCCGGTGGTGACGACGCTGCTGTTCCTGGCGGTGTTCGTGCTGGCGCTGGGCGATGCCAAGCGCGAGGTGGATGGCACGCCTTATGTGGCCTTCCTGGGGGCGGGCCTGGCGATGATGGCGATCGCGCAGAATGCCTTTGCGAATACCTCCTCCTCGCTGGCGATCGCCCGGATGCAGGGCAATCTGGTGGATTTGCTGATGGCACCCTTGCCGCCGGCGGTGTTTCTGGGTGGCCTGGTGGGGGGCGCTGTGGTGCGCGGGATGGCGGTGGGCGCCGTGGCGATTGCGGCGATTTCGCCCTTTGCCGGGTTCACCTGGGCGGATGTGCCGCTGCTGCTGCTGGCGGCGTTTTTCGCGGCCGCGATGATGGGGCTGCTGGGCGTGCTGGCCGGGCTCTGGGCGGAGAAGATCGACCAGCTGGCGGCGGTGACGAATTTCGTGATCACGCCCTTGGCGTTCCTGTCGGGCACTTTCTACTCGATCCATCGGCTGCCGGATGGGGTGCGGCATATCGCATATGTGGACCCGCTGTTCTGGATGATGGATGCCTTCCGGGCGGGGCTGACCGGGCATGCGGATGGGCGGCCCTGGCTGGGGCTGATGGCGCTGGCCGTGGTGACGGGCGGGTTGTGGGTGGTGACGCTGCGGCTGGTGAAGAGCGGGTGGCGGCTGCGCGCTTAGGAAAAAATGTTTCACGTGAAACATCGCATAGTGCGGGCTTGCGACAAATTCGGAATGCAGGGATTTTCTGGGGTTTCGGGAGGGCGGTAGAGGCGGGCACGGGGCGTGCGGCATCGTGGCTCTCCGGGAGGCGTGGCGGGTTTAGGGTTTTAAGCCTGGGAAATCAAGCCTGATTTGGGACGTGCCAGGATGTTCGATCTTGCTTGGAGGCGGGTCGCGCTGGCGGGTATACAGGGCTCATGACGACGATCACCGTGGACCTGTATGATGATTCTCTGGCCGTGGAGCAGGCGGCCGTCGCTGGCGGTTCGTTTGGTTCCGTGAGCGACGTGCTGGATGTGGCGGTGGCGGCCTAGCAGGCAGACTAGATGCTGGCCGATTGGGATGTGGAGGCCGTTCCGGCGGCCGTCGAAGACGGGCGGGCGTCCGGGCCCACCATTCCGGCGGATGAGGTGTTCGACCGTGTGCTGGCGCGGTTGGATCGGATGGCCAAGGGCGCGTGACGCTGGCGCGTTAGCCCTGGACTGGCTCGGCACCAACATCCCTGCCAGAGGGTCAATTTGCCCACTTCACGACAAAAGAAATCATTTTCCTAATAAATTAATAGATAAATTAATAAATGGATGGGAATCGTAAGATATGATACAGATCAATGGGGCGGATTTGCAGCAA
>JAIXVH010000142.1 GCA_027483125.1 Acetobacteraceae bacterium
CAGGCTGCGCGCATCCTCGCGCGACATCGGCATGCGGATGCGGCGGAAGCTCTCGGTCCCGGCCGCGCTCATTCGAAGCGCTCCACGCTGCCATCGGCGTGCAATCTCGCGCGGGTGCGGCGGTTGATCCAGCAGTTGAAGCAGACCGCGACCGGCGTGTAGCCATGGCCCGAGGCGTAATCCACATGCACCGCGAGTGCCGTGGTGTCACCGCCCGTGCCCATCGGGCCGAAGCCGGTCGCGTTCACCGCGCGCAGCAGGCGTTCCTCCATGGCGGCGAGCACGGGTTCGGGGTTGGTGCTGCCCAGCTGGCGCATCGTGGCCTTGCTGGCGATCCGTGCCGCCACGTCGAAGCTGCCGCCGATGCCCACGCCGATGATCACCGGCGGGCAATGCTGCGAACCCGCCTGCAGCACCACCTTCATCACATATTCCTCGATCTGCGCGAGGCTGGGGAAGGAGAAGGTCTCCAGCGCCGCCCAGCGGCCGGAGCCCAGCGCCTTGGGCTGGCAGAGGATTTCCACCCAATCGGCGCCGCCGGCCATATCCCAGGTGACCAGCGGCATGTCCTTGCCCTTGTAGCCGCGCTCATTGGTCAGCGGGTTGGTCACATGCTTCAGCAAGGGCGGCTTGATCGTGGCGACCAGCTCGTCGAAGCCGTCGCTGATGGCGGCCTTGATGTCGCCTTCCAGCCGCGCCGCCGTGCCGATGGTGACGTGATAGACCGGCACGCCGGCATCGGAGCAGATGAAGCGATCCTCGCTCTCCGCGCGCCTGGCGCTGCCCAGCATCATCGTCAGCACCTGGCGTGCGCCGTGATGGGTCTCCGATTCCAGTGCCCGCGCGAGGCCCTGCTTGGTGTCGTCCGGCACGCGCCGCAGCGACCAGTCGTAGAGCTGCGCGGAGAGGCTTTTCACGGCCTCATAGGTGATGGGCATGCTGCTTCCGTTCCCCCGACCGGAACCCGCGCGAATGAGGCTGGACGAAAGCGCGGGATCCGTATAACCCATATAACTGACCTTTCGGTCCAAACACAAGGCGAGACGTTCCATCCATGGCCCAGATGAAGCTGCATTGGTCCCCGCGTTCGCCCTTCGTGCGCAAGGTGATGGTGGCCGCGCATGAGCTGGGCCTGGCCGACCGCATCGAGACGGTGCGCACCGTGGTCGCCATGGTGAAGCCGGCGCGGGAATTGCTGCCGGAAAACCCGCTCGGCAAGATCCCGACACTGGTGCTGGCCGATGGCACCATCCTCTACGACAGCCTGGTGATCATCGAATATCTGGACAGCCTGGTGGGCGGCGGGCGGATGATCCCCGCGGCAGGTGCGGCGCGCTTCACCGAACTGCGCCGGCACGCCCTGGCCAATGGTTTTCTCGACATGCTGATCCTGTGGCGCAATGAGCGCGACCGCGCGCAGCCCTCGCAGGCGCTGCTGGATGCCTTCGCGCTCAAGCTCGAAGCGCTGTTGCCCGCCCTGGAGGCCGAGGCGCCGGCGCTGGCGGCCGGCCCGGTCGGCATCGCGCAGATCACCACCGCCATCGCCGGCGCCTATATGGATTTCCGCTTCGCCGATCTGGGCTGGCGCGCGCGCTGCCCCGCGCTCTCCGCCTGGCAGGCGCGCTTCGCCGAGCGGCCCTCGATGCTGGCCACCGGCATCGTGGATGCCTGAGGCCATGGCCGGTCCCCTGTCGCATCTGCGCATCCTCGATCTCAGCCGCATCATGGCCGCACCCTGGGCCACGCAAATCCTGGCCGATCTCGGCGCCGACGTGATCAAGGTGGAGCGCCCGGGTGTCGGCGATGACACGCGCGGCTGGGGCCCGCCCTTCCTCAAGGCCGCCGATGGCACGCCCACGCGTGAGGCCGGGTATTTCCTCTCGGTCAATCGCGGCAAGCGCTCGATCACCATCGATCTCGCCCAGCCCGAGGGGCAGGCGCTGGTGCGCGATCTCGCCTTGCGCTGCGACGTGGTGGTGGAGAATTTCAAGGCCGGGGCGCTCGCGAAATACGGGCTGGATTCCGCCAGCCTGCGCGCCTTGAAGCCCAGCCTGATCTGCTGTTCCGTCACCGGCTTCGGCCAGGATGGACCACGCGCCGACCAGGCCGCCTATGACTTCATGATCCAGGCCATGGGCGGGCTGATGAGCCTGACCGGCGAGCGTGACGGCACGCCGCAGAAGGTGGGCGTGCCGATCGTGGATCTGATGACCGGGATGTACGCCGCCATCGCCATCCTCGCCGCCGTCGCGAAGCGCGAACGCGATGCCACGGGAGAGACGATCGACCTCGCCATGCTGGATGTGCAGGCGGCCTTCCTCTCCAACCAGGCGATGAACTGGCTGGTGGGCAGCAAGGTCCCGCATCGCGCGGGCAACCGGCACCCCAATATCCAGCCGCAGGATGTCTTCCCCGCCGCCGATGGGCATGTCGTGCTCGCGGTCGGCAATGACGGGCAATTCGTCAAGCTGTGCGAGGCCATCGGTCGCGCGGAATGGGCGACCGATCCGCGCTTCATCCGCAATGCCGACCGCGTCCGCAACGAGGCCGAGCTGACACCGCTGCTGGCCGCGCGCTTCCGCGATTTCACGCGCGCGGAACTGACCGCGCTGCTCGACCCGGCCGGCGTGCCCTGCGGGCCGATCAACACGGTGCCCGATGTCTTCGCCGACCCGCAGATCGTCCATCGCGAGATGCTGCGAGATTTGCCGCATCCGCTGGCCGGCAGCGTGCCGCAGGTGGTCAGCCCGATCCGCATGCAGGATGCGCCGCTCGCCTTCGATCGTGCGCCGCCCACCCTCGGCCAGCATACCGAAGAATTGCTGGCCGAGCTGGGCCTGGGCGAGCAGGCCCGCGCGGCGCTCGCCGCGAAGGGCGTGATCTGATGGCCCCGCGCATCCCACTGCCCGGGCGCGAGGAACTGGACGAAGCCCAGCGCGCGATATGGGACCGCGTGGTCGCAGGCCCGCGCGGCACCGTCATCGGTCCGCTGCGCGCGGCCATCCACAATGCCGAACTCGCCGGCCGCTGGTCCGCGCTGGGCGAGGCGCTGCGCTTCGGCACCTCGCTGCCCAAGCGCCTGTCGGAGCTGGCGATCTGCGTCACCGGCCGGCGCTGGAGCAGCCAGGTGGAATGGTGGGTGCATGCCCGCACCGCGGCCGAGGCCGGCATCGCGCCTGCCATCCTCGACGCCATCCGCGATGGCAAGCCGCCCGTCTTCGCCGATGCGCAGGAGGCCACGATCTACGCCTTCGCTCGCGCATTGCAGCAGGATGGCCGCGTGCCGGATGATGTCTATGCCGCTGCCCGCGCGGCCTTCGGCGTGAAGGGCGTGGTCGAGCTGACCGCGCTGATCGGCTACTACACCATGGTCTCGATGACGCTGAACGCGCATGGCATCCCGCTGCCGGATGGCGAGGCGGAGCCGCTGACCCCCCCGGCGACGGGGCTGTTCGAACTGCCGCCCGCGGAGCCTGGCGCATGACCAGGCCCTCGCACGCCCATCGTCACGGCACGCGCCGCCCACCACAGGGAACAACCAGCATGATCGGACGCAGGGCCACACTGGCCACGCTGACACTGCCCGCGCTGGGCAATGGCGCATGGGCGCAGGCCTTCCCCGACCAGCCGATCCGCATGATCGTGCCCTTCGCCGCCGGCGGCCCGGCCGACATCATCGCCCGCGTCGTCGCGCGCGTGATGAGCGAGCGCCTGGGCCGGCCCGTGGTGGTCGAATCGCGTCCCGGCGCGGGCGGTGTGATCGGCGTGGATGCGGCGGCGAAGGCGCGGCCGGATGGGCATACGTTGGTCATGGCCAGCAGCGGCGCCATCGTCATCCTGCCGCATCTGCGCGCCAACATGCCCTATGACCCGCTGCGCGACCTGACACCGCTGGGCCAGGTGCTGGGCGTGCCGCAGATCGTCTCCGCAGCGCCCGGCCTCGGCGTCCGTTCGCTGGCGGAACTGGTGGCGATGGCGCGCGCGCGGCCCGGCCAGCTGGCCTTCGGTTCGGCCGGCATCGGCTCCTCGCTGCACATGGCGGGCGAATTGCTGAAGCTGCGCACCGGCATCGACATCACCCATATCCCCTATCCCGGCGCGGCCCCGGCGGTGACCGACCTGCTGGCCGGGCGCATCCAGATCCTGCTGGCCGATGTGCCGGCGCTGCTGGGGCAGATCCGCGCCGGCGCGCTGCCGGCGCTGGCGGTGACCGCCGAACAGCGCATCGCCGTGCTGCCCGAGGTGCCGACCGCCATCGAGGCCGGCGTGCCCGGCCTGGTGAGCGAGACCTGGTATGGCGTGCTGGGCCCGGCCGGCATCCCGCCCGATCGGATCGCGACACTCAACGCCGCGATCCGCGCCGCGACCGAGGAAGGCGAGGCGCGTCGCGCGCTGGCCGACCAGGGCGGGCGCATCGTCAGCGATTCGCCCGCCGCCTTCGCCGCCTTCATCCGGCAGACGCACAGCGCCTGGGGCGAGGTGGTGCGCGTCACCGGCACCCGGCTGGACTAAGCGGGATGCGACGCCGCCACTTCCTCGCCGCGCTGCCGCTCAGCCAGGCCGCCGCGCAACCCGCCTGGGCGCCGGCCAGGCCGCTGCGCATCATCGTGCCGCTGGCGCCCGGCGGCACGGCGGACACCATCGCGCGGCTGATCGCCGATCCGCTGGCCGCGCAGCTGGGCCAGGCGGTGATCATCGAGAACCGCCCGGGCGGCACCAATACCGTGGCGGCGGTGCAGGTGGCGCGCGCGGCGCCGGATGGCACCACGCTGCTCTACGCGCCGCCACCCGTGCAGATCCTGAACCCCTTGATGATGCGCAACCTGCCCTATGACGCGATGGCGGATTTCGCGCCCGTCATCGCGCTGATGCGCGCGCCCAAGCTGCTGGTGGTGCGGCCGGATTTTCCCGCCGGCAGCGTGGCGGAGTTCATCGCCGTGGCGCGTGCCCGCCCGGGCCGCATCACCTATGCCAGTTCGGGCATCGGTTCCTCGGCGCATCTGGCCGGCGCGCTGCTGGCGCAGATGGCCGGCATCGAGCTGCTGCACGTGCCCTATCGCGGCACCGCGCCGGGCGTGCAGGACCTGATGGCCGGCCGCGTGGACATGGTGCTGGACACCGCCGCGGCACTGCTGCCGCTGGTGCGTGAAGGCCGGGTCCGGGCGCTGGCGGTCAGCACGCGCGACCCGGCGCAGGCGGCGCCGGAGCTGCCGACCATCGCGCAGACGCTGCCGGGCTTCCATGATGCCTCGTTCAACTATCTGCTCGCCCCGGCGCGCACGCCGCCCGAGGTCATCGCGGCACTCAACGCCGCGCTGAACCGCGTGCTGGCAGAACCCGCCGTGCAGGCGCGCTTCGCCGCACTCGGCGCCGAGCCGGTGGGCGGCACGCCCGCGGAGCTGGCGGCGATGGTCCGCGAGGAGATCGAGCGCTGGCGCGATGTCATCGTCACACAAAGGATCACCATCGAATGAGGCTGCATCGCCGTTCCCTGCTGGCCACCGCCATTGCCATGCCGGCGCTGGCGCAGGGCTTTCCCAACCGGCCGATCCGGCTGATCTGCCCCTTCGCGGCGGGTGGTTCGGCCGATGCCAGCGCGCGGCAATTGGCCACGCCGCTTTCGGCCGTGCTCGGCCAGCCCGTGGTGGTGGAAAACCGTCCGGGCGGGGGGGCGACGCTGGGCGCGCAGCTGGTCGCGCGCGCCGCCCCGGATGGGCACACGCTGCTCTACGGAACGCCGGGGCCGCAGATCATCAACCCCCATCTGATGCGCAGCCTGCCCTATGATCCGGTGCGGGATTTCGCGCCGGTCTCCGGCTACAAGCGCGCGCCGAATCTGCTGGCGGTGCATCCCTCGCTGGGCGTGAATGACGTGGCGGGGCTGATCGCGCTGGCGCGGGCGCGGCCGGGGCAGCTGAGCTTCGCGTCCTCCGGCGTCGGCTCCTCCTCGCATCTGGCGGGCGAGATGCTGAAATTCATGGCCCGGATCGACATCACCCATGTGCCCTATCGCGGCACCGGCCCGGCGGTGACGGACCTCGTGGCGGGCACGGTGAGCATGGCGCTGGACACGCTCTCCATCCTGCTGCCGCCGGCGCGCAATGGCAGCCTGCGCGCGCTGGGCGTGACCACGCCGGAACGCTCGGCCCTGGTGCGCGAATTGCCCGCCCTGGCCGAGACGCTGCCCGGCTTCGACGCCGCGCCCTTCAACTACATCGCGGCCACCGGCGGCACGCCGACGGAGATTGTGCTGCGTCTCAACCAGGCCATTGTCGGCATCCTCAGCGATCCGGCCTATCGGGCGCGCATGGAGGCGCTGGGCGAGGAAGCCACTCCCTCCACGCCGGAGGAACTGGCCGCGACCATCGCGCGGGAAAGTGCCAGGTGGCGACAGGTGATCGAGGCAGCGGGGATACGCGTCGAATGAGCCATGAGACCTTGAAGCTGGAGGTCGCCGATTTCGTCGCGACCGTCACGCTCGACCGCCCGCCGGTCAACGCGCAGAACCGCGCGATGAAGGAGGAACTGATCGCCGTCTTCGACGCGCTGCATGACCGCGAGGATGTGCGCGCCGTCATCCTGACCGGCGCGGGCCGCGCCTTCTGCGCCGGCGCCGATCTGAAGGAGCGGCCGAACATCGCGGGCGAGCATGGCGCCTATCCGCGCCACAACCGCCTGACCCGCGCTTCCTTCGACTGCATCATGGATTGCGGCAAGCCCGTGATCGCCGCGGTGAACGGCCTGGCCATCGGCGCGGGTGCCGTGCTGGCGCTGTGTGCCGACATCATCCTGGTGGCCGAGGATGCCTATCTGTCCATGACCGAGGTCGATGTCGGCCTGGCCGGCGGCGTGGGGCATGTGCGGCGGCATTTCAGCGAGTCCAATGCGCGGCTGATGATCTACACCGCGCGCCGCATGCTGGGGCCGGATCTGCTGCGGATGAATGTCGCTTCCGCCTGCCTGCCGCGCGATGCGCTGCTGGCCGAGGCGCGCAAGATCGGCGCGGAGATCGCGGGCAAGGTGCCGCTTGCGGTGCAGGCCGCCAAGCGCAGCTTCCAGGTGACGGAGTACATGCCGCTGCACGAGGGCTATGTCTTCGAGCAGTCGCAGACCGCGGCACTGTCGCGCACCGAGGACACGCAGGAGGCCTGGCGCGCCTTCGCCGAGAAGCGCAAGCCCGTCTTCAAGGGCCGCTAGATGCGCGAAGCCCTGCTGCTGCTCTGCGCCATCCCGGCCGATCTGCGCGCGGCGCTGGCCGAGCGGTATGAGCTGGTGGAGGACGACGCGGCGCTCGCCACACGGCCCGGCTTTCGCATCGCCGTGACCACGGCCATGCATGGCGCCACGCCCGCGCTGCTGGACCGGCTGCCCGATCTGAAACTGCTCTCGAGCCAGGGCACGGGGCTGGAGCGCATCGACCTCGCGGCCGCGGCGCGGCGTGGCATCGCGGTGGCCTATACGCCCGATGTGATGACCGAGGATGTGGCCGATGCCGCGATCGGGCTGATGTATGGCGCGGCCCGGCTGGTGGCCGAGGCGGATCGCTTCGTCCGCGCCGGGCGCTGGGGGCGGGAGCGGATGCGGCTTGGCCTCAGCCTGCATCGCAAGACGGCCGGCATTGTCGGCATGGGACGCATCGGCCAGGCCATCGCGCGCCGCTGCGAAGGGCTTGGCATGGCGGTGGCCTGGACCGGCCCGCGAGAAAAGCCGGAACTGCCCTGGCCGCGTCTGGCC